>CAXBBA010000437.1:0-2723 GCA_963973805.1 uncultured Halieaceae bacterium
AGCGGGCTGGACGTCGTAGGTGAGTTTTACCACTACACCGGGATTCTCTACCGGGACGCCATCAACGACCTTCATTTTGTACTTGCCCTTTTGAACCGCACGTCGTGCAGATTTATCGAAAATCCCCTTGGGATGGGCTTCGATTACCTGGACATTGTCAGCACCGCCGTAGGGCGTCACGGTGAACTGAACCAATACATGGCCGGAAATCCCATCTTCAATCGCCTTGGGTGGATATTTGGAGCGATCTATCCAGATTACCGTGGGGGCATTGTCTGAGACTGCTACGACACCGATCGTCGGCTCAAGCGCAGATGGTTCCGGTGCTGCGCTGGACAGCTGGCAGAGCAGAAGAAAAACCAGTGGCGCCAATTTTGCGAACATCATAATGCCTTTTTTGAAGTGGATGGCAGTAACTATAGGGTATGCTAGGGGCCCAGTGCAGTTGTCGATATGGCGGGCCTAGCGCAGAAAGCCCGGAGTCCGTTGTATGGCCAACGTGTTCGAAGAGCATCAGTCGACGGTTAAGTGCAGATCTCCGATGCCCGCAACATGCGCGTGGATTCTGTCACCTGGGTGCACAGGTCCGACACCAGCCGGTGTTCCGGACATGATGACATCCGACCTCTAGAAAGCCTTGGCGATCTCCCAGGGGCGACCCAGCTTCTTCACTTCACTTTGCAGGTCACGGCGGGTCATGTCCAGTGATACGCCATAGCCATAGACGCATTCCAGAGCGTCTTCGACAGCAATGTCGTCACCTCCGGATTTCAGGGCTACCAGCAATTCCACTTCGTGATGTACGTCGCTACTGGCCTTGGGATAGGGGAATGATGTGGCATCGGATATCAGGTTGTCGGGATTTTTCTGGAAGAAGAAGGGGGGCTCTTTGTCTGGATCGTGGCCCATCTCAACAGCGTGAGCGGCATAGTTGCGCCCGACGCAGTACACACGATGCACCGGGAACAGCTTCGTACACTCCGCGATGGAAAGCGTCGCCTGCGTCGGCGGCGTAATGACGTAAGCGTCTGGTATAGACGCTGTGGCTACGGTATTCATGGTCGTTCTCCTGATGGGGGCGTCGCCAAATTCTGCGGCTTGCCGCCAATCTTCGCCAGGGTTGCGGCCTCGATGTGACACATAGGTGTCCGTTACTGGTACTCATGAACTTCGAGCTCAACCCGGTACCGTTCGTCATCGGACCAGTGCGCGCAGGTCCAGCACTTGCCGCACCGGTGCCAGGCAGGGGAGGATCAGTTCACACGCCCTGCCGCCCTCCTATGGTGCGCGTGGTGTCGGCCAGTGAGCTGGCCTCCTCCGAGGGCAGTGACCGCGATCGCGGGCGTGCGCGGGCCGCGTCGATCCTGGCCGCCAGGCGGCTGTCGAACAGGTGTGCTGAGGTATCTGTGGGTAAATCTCTGACCGGGGGTGGACGCAGGTCCAGTGCACCGAATGACGGCAGCTCAGCCGCTGCGGTGTTTTCCGCAGCTTCCTCGGGAGGGGTCGCAGGCTGATCTGGCGGAGGTGGCGCAGCCTCCGGGGGCCTGGGCCTTGGTTCCCTAGACTCCGCTGGTGTTATCGAGCCAGGGACGGTTGTTGCGGATGTTTGCATTCTGATACGGGAAAAGCTGAGCTCGAGTTCGCGAGGGACCGGCGCTGTCGCCCGAGAAAAGTACAGGGAAGGGAGGTGCCACAATAGGAGCCCATGCAACAGCAGTGAGGCGAAGAACGCAAAACCCATGAAGTTTCGACGGAGGAGCATGATGTTCAGACAGGAGTGACCAGCAAGTGTTCCCGCCCTTTCCTCGAGCCACGTCTCTCCGAGACGGTCTATTGGCGGCGTGTGCCACGCGGACGTTCAAACAGATTCTCGAAAATACCGCGAACAAGTGAATAAAGCGTTGTAATTTAACCTTGCATGGATATTCTTGTGCCTTGTTTAACAATAACAGGGCATGAGCCATGCGTTCACTTCTCATCGTTGTGCTTCTTCTATCTTGCGCACGGGCGTACTCCGGTGTGAGTAATCCCGGAAGTTCCTGCCAGGCGATTACGCCGGCACAGGCCACGCGCATCGAGTGGCGGGAGGAGGGGTTATCGAATACAGATACGGGTACCGACTGGTTCGTGGTGTGCCCCTTTCCCCGTGAGAGCGGGCGGAGTGAGCAGGTTTTCTCGATGCGGGCGGTGAATGAGACCGCTGCTTCAATTGACCCCGTATGCATTCTGCGCGAGCGGCGGGACGGTGCTGTTCTTCAGCGACTGCGTCTGGAAGGAACCGTAGAGGGTGAAACCGCCGTGTCGTATCAGTGGACTTTGACCCCCGAGGCGCACAATTCCGTTGTGAATGCGGTTTGTTCGCTACCTGCGGGTATCAAGCTCGAATCGTTGGCCTGGCAGTATTCGGGGGCGTGCCAGAACGCTGATATGGAGGGATTGTGGCAGACGACGCTGGTGACACAGCTCGGCGTCGAGATCGACCTCCTGGTTTTTAATGAAAACGGCCTGATGGAAATACTTATGGCATCGACCGCCAACGATGGGCCCGTGGAGGGACGAGGCAAGTTTGCGATCGATCCGGAGGTATGTTTGGTAGATGCGAACTATAGTATAGGGGGGGGCATTGCGGGGTCTCTCCTTGCCACGCTCTCGCGTGACAAGAAAATACTGCAGGGGGTGTTCGTCACGAGTGACGGAGCACTTAACAGCGCGGTGTTCTCACG
>CAXBBA010000438.1:0-2721 GCA_963973805.1 uncultured Halieaceae bacterium
CCGTCGAACACCAGCTCATCCTGGCCGCCCACCTGATTCACGTAGATCACGGGCATGGTGAAACGCTGGGCCCGACCGATCACCAGCTGGTGCCGCTGCTCCTGCTTGCCCCGATGGAAAGGTGAGGCATTGAGATTGATGAGCACCTCGGCGCCCGCCTCGGCGGCGGCAGCCGTGGGGCCCTCCACCCAGATATCCTCACAGACGCTCAGGCCCACCCGGAGCCCCTGGATGTCCACCACACAGGGGGACTCCCCCGCGGCGAAATAGCGCTTCTCATCGAAGACCTGGTAATTGGGCAATTCCTGCTTGTGGTACTCCGCCACCAGTTCACCACCGTGGATGACACCGGCGCAGTTCCACAGAAGGCCCTCCCGCTGCACCGGGTAGCCCAGGATGACCCAGGCCCGGGGCGGGAGCTGCTCCTTGAGAAGCTCCAGGGACTCCTCGACGCGCAGCGTGAGGGAGGGGCGAAGCAGGAGATCCTCGGGCGGATACCCCGACAGGGTCAACTCGGGGAACACCACCACGGGTGCCTCGTGCTCACCAACGGCGTCGTTCACCGTACGCAGCACCGCCTGCGTATTCCCGTCGAAATCGCCGACCACCGTGTTCAGCTGGGCCATGAGAATGTGCATAGATCGTCTTCAACCTCCCTGGAGGGGCGCTATTGTCGATGATCCCGGGCACCCTGACCAGACGCACCGCTCACGGGCTCCCGCGCTGCTAGAATGGCAGTACTTCACGACGGAACGTCCCGCATGAATGACACGGCGATACTCCTGCCGCCGGGCACCGCATCCCAGAGTCAGAACCGGCTGCTGTTCCGGATCTACCTGATCTACCGCACGATTCTGTCCATCGTGTTCCTGTTCCTGCTGGCGATGCCCGCCACGCGGCAGCTCGTGGGCTCCCAGAACCCGATGCTCTACACCGCCGTGAGCATCATCTTCCTGTTCAGCAACGTCACGCTGCTGGGGGTCGTCGCCGCGCGCTGGCAAAACTCCAATGCGCGCCTGGTACTGCTGTTCTTCGTTGATATCGTCTGCATTACGCTGCTCAGCGACGCATCCGGTGGCATGGGAAGCGGCCTGCCCCTGCTGCTCACCGTGACCGTTGCCTCAAGCGCCATACTTATCAGCAACCGCACCGTGGCCACGCTGGTTGCGGCCCTCACGGTGCTGGCGATCCTGCTCGATACGCTGCGCCTGGTGTCCACGGGGCAACTGAGCGTTGAGGCCTTTTTCCCTGCAGGTCTGCTGGGGATTCTGTTTTTCGTGGTCTCGGGCATCGTGCAGCTCATCGCCCTGCGCCTCGGTCGCGCCGAAGCCATGGCAATGCAGAGGGCCAGCGACCTCTATCGCCTCCAGCGCCTGAACGAACAAATCGTGCAACATATGCAGACAGGGATCCTGCTGGTGGACGATGACAACCGCGCGCGGATCATGAACGGTGCCGCGGGCCGCATGCTGGACCCCTCCCGCCCCGTCGCCCTGGAACAGGGCCGTCCCATCGACGAGTACAGCGCGGAACTCACCCAGCGCCTCGAAACATATCGGGCCACGGGGCGTCAGAACGGCGTCCCATTCACCGTTGGCGCCAGTGACGTGGAGCTGCTGGCACGGTTCCAGGCCCTTGAAGACGAGCGCCTGCAGGTCCTGGTGTTCCTCGAGGACTATCGCCCCGTGGCCGCCTACGCCCAGTCCCTCAAGCTCACCTCCCTGGGCAGCCTCGCGGCCAGTATCGCCCATGAGATCCGCAACCCCCTGGGCGCGATCAGCCACGCCACCCAGCTGCTGCAGGAGTCCGATACGCTGGACAAGCATGATCGGCGCATGGTGGAACTGGTGCTCACCAACAGCCAGCGGGTGAATGACATCGTAGAGAGTGTGCTGCAGATATCCCGGCGGGAACCGCCGCGCCCGGAAGAAATTGTGCTGGCGGATTGGATACCTGACTACAGCGAACACTACCGCACCGCGCGGGAAGAACCGGGCACTCTGGTCGTGGAGTACGTCGACCCCCTCGCCTGCGTGCGCTTTGATCCCGAGCATCTGCAACGCATACTGGATAACCTCATCGACAATGCGATGCGCCATACCCGCGACGCTAGGGGCAAGTCCCGGGCGGAACTGCGGGTGCGGGTGGACCGGGGCCATGGCGAATGCATCATCGACGTGATGGATGATGGCAGCGGTGTGGACCCGGGGGACATAGCGCGCCTGTTTGAGCCTTTCTTCACCCGCAGCGCCAGCGGCACCGGCCTTGGCTTGCACCTGTGCCGGGAACTGTGCGAACTCAACGAGGCTCGCATCACCTATGCCCCGACCACCGACGGCCGCAGTCGCTTCCAGATCACGATTCAACAGCAGGAGTAGCAGGATTGAGTAACGGCGATACCAGTGCGAGGGTGCTCATCGTCGACGATGAGCCGGACATCCGGGAGCTTCTGGAGATCACGCTCGGGCGCATGGGCCTCGAAACCGTGAGTGCTGCGGATCTGGCCCAGGCCTACGAACACCTGGCCCGGGACGAGCCCCTGCAGCTCTGCCTGACAGATATGCGCCTTCCCGACGGCAACGGCATCGAACTGGTGGAGCGGATCCAGCAGGAGCACCCCAACCTGCCCGTGGCCATGATCACCGCCCACGGCAATGTCGACAGCGCCATCCGCGCCCTGAAGGCCGGTGCCTTCGACTTCATCAGCAAGCCCGTGGCCCT
>CAXBBA010000439.1:0-2715 GCA_963973805.1 uncultured Halieaceae bacterium
TCAGCACATGGGGGTTCCCGAGGCTGTCGTAAATCGTCGTCGAGGTGGTGGAGTTGAAGTCTGCGGGATTGGGCGAGGTGGCCGGTGACGCGAAGGCATCGTAGGGACCACTGGTGTCAAAACCCGTGCCCGGTGAGACTTCCCGGGAGTCGAGGTTAGTGGTGAGCTCCACCGTGCCCGTTTCGTTGGGGTCGATCAGGGATCGGTCGATGCGCAGATCGCCCACCTCGCCAGTGATATCACCGACGGTGTCTACCTGAAACCCCTGGAGCCGCGCGCCCTGATTCGTCACCAGGTAGCCGTCGCTATCGACCTGGAAGTTGCCCGCACGGGTGTACTCCACGGCGCCATCGACGCTCAGGGTGAAGAACCCGTTACCGTTGATCGCCAGATCCAGGGAGTTGTTGGTGAACGAGATATTGCCCTGAGAGAATTCCTGCGTCACCGACGCGAGGGAGACCCCCTTGCCGATGGCATTGCTGCCGGCGCCGAGGAGGCTGGCGGCGTAGACGTCGGCGAATTCCGCTCGCGAGGTCTTGAAGCCCGTCGTGGACGCGTTGGCAATGTTGTTGGAAATCACGCCAAGGTCAGCGGTTGCGGCGTTGATCCCCGAAATGGCGGTAGTGAATGACATGGTGACTCTCCTTTAAGGGATACGGGTATTTAGAGAAAAGCGTTAACTTCATCGAGGGTGATCTCCTCACCGCCAATGAGTTCGAGCGTTACCTGGCCCGTGGCACCTTCAACGGCCACGGATTGCACCTGCTGGTGCGCATAGACGGACACGGCCTGGGACTGACCATTGACCATGGCCTCCGCGGAAATGCGGTAGCGCCCTGGGGGCAATAGGGAGCCTTCTTCGTCGCGGCCATCCCAGCGCACCTTGAGCTCACCCTCCGCGGGAGGCAGGGACGTGCTGTAGACCAGACGCCCGGATTCATCCTGCACATAGAGATTGCCCCCGGCGGCGGCTCCGCCGAAGTCCACGGTGGCATCGAGCACGTAGGCCGTCTCTCCGGCGTCATCGACGACTTCCCGCAACGTGCCCATGTTGGTATCCGTTACCACATCACGACCGACAAGGGATGCGGCCTGCAGCGCCTGATTGCCCGACATCGCGGCGGCCAGGCCGGTGAAGGCATCGTTGAGCTCCTGAACGCCCGATACGGTCCCGAACTGCGCCAGCTGGGCGATGAACTGCATGTTGTCCATGGGTTCCGTGGGGTCCTGGTTTTCCATCTGCGCCACCATGAGCGCGAGGAATTCCTCGGAACCCAGCTCCTCAATGGAATTGGGAGCAGCGGTAGTTGCCGTGCTGGTGTTGGGGAACAGCTCAGCCAGGGACGCGGTTTCCATCAGTTAAATCTCCTCTCAGCGACCCAGGGTCAGGGTGCGTAAAATCAATTGCTTTGCGGTGTTCATGGCCTCGATGGAATCCTGATAGGAGCGGGAAGCCTCCATCATGTTTGCCACCTCCTCGATGCTGTTGACCGCAGGCCGGTAAATAAAACCCTCTTCATCGGACATGGGATGGGTGGGCGCATATTCCCGCCGTGCGGGCAATTCGGACTGCACGATTTCACTCACCCGTACGCCGGCGTGGGTACCGTCTTCACCAGCGGTGAGTTCACCGTAGATCGTTTCGAATACCGGGTACTGAGCGCGGTAGGTTTCCCCTTCACTGCTACTGACGGTGTTCGCATTGGCGAGGTTCGAGGAAATCGTATTGAGGCGGACGCTCTGGGCTTCCAGCGAGGTGGCTGCGACGTCGATAGCGGCAAAAAGACTCATGTACCGTACTCCTTAGATCTGCCCGCTGATCGCGGTGCGCAAACTCTTGATTCGGCCGTCGAGGAAACCGAGGCTCGCCTGATAGCGGATGGCGTTGTCCATGAACTCGGCATGCTCGCGCTGACTCTCCACCGTATTGCCGTCCAGGGACGGCTGGCTGGGAATCCGGTAAAGAGGCTGCGCTGCATCGCCCACAGCACCGCTGGCGTTCATATGCCCATCGCTCGTGCGTGCCATCGCCTGCTGCAGACCCGTGGCGTTCTGCATCGCAGCGGCAAAGTCGATGTCCCGGGCCTTGTAGCCCGGGGTATCGGAGTTCGCGATATTGGCGCTCAACAGCTCCGTGCGTTGAGCGCGCAGCGCCAGCACCTGTGGTGAAACTCCCAACGCGTTATCCAGCGGCCCCATGACTATTTGCTCTCTAAATCCTGTGACTGATTACCCGGGCATGCTTCGCCCTTTGGCTTTCACCATACAAACACCATGCCAACGTAAAATACCTTTATTTTTCAATACTTTACGATTCATCCGGCGTGATGAAAGCGGCAAGCGGCAACCCCGGCGGCAAACCTTGCCCCTGCAGGACCGCGCGCAGGGAGCGCGCGGGGCGGCTGGTACAGAAAATGCTGGGGTCTGCCCAACAGCAAAAATTTCGCCCAAGAGCGACGGTTTTATGACGCAGACAGCAGCAATGGCGACGAGACAGCCCCACCGACTGGCGATGGCTGTGCTGCTCGCCGGACTCACCGTGGCGGCACCGACCAGCCACGCCTCAACGAAGGCGGTACACCCCCACGGCGATATCCTCGCCATGGCCGAAATGGCGGCCCTCGATGCAGCGCGCGCCGAGGGCCTGGACGAAGTGGAAGTTCGCGTTCGCCCCCTGGATCGTCGGTGTGCAGGACGTGGACCAGCAGGCTGTTG
>CAXBBA010000440.1:0-2703 GCA_963973805.1 uncultured Halieaceae bacterium
CAGCCCTACACCGAGGCCCTGCAGGCTCTCGGCGTAGAAGTGCTGGTGGGCGAGAGCATCGCCCGTCACCTGGACAGCTGGCTGGCGGAGCACGCCGCCTATATCGATGAGGTGTTCCTGCACCGGCCCCATGTGGCGGAACAGTTCCTGCCGCACCTCGAACGCATGGAGCCCCAGCCTCGCATCGGCTATGTGGGGCACGATCTGCACTACCTGCGCATCGAACGCGAAGCGGCGCTCAAGGACGACGACGGCCTGCGGAGCGAGGCCCAGCGCTGGCGCAAGCGCGAACTGGCGGTGATGGCCCGCGTGGACCGCATCTACTATTTCTCTGAGGTGGAAATCGAGGAGCTGGGGACCCAGGTGCCCGCGGAGAAGCTGCGCCAGATTCCGCTCTACGCGATGGAGCTCCAGGCGCTGCCGGACTACGCGCCGAGCCACGCGCAGGAGCTGCTGTTCGTCGGCGGCTACGGCCATCCACCCAATGTGGATGCGGCCACCTGGCTGGTGGAAGAGATTCTCCCGCGCATCCATCAGCACCTGCCCTCGGCGCGGCTGCATCTGGTGGGGTCGAATCCTCCGGACAGCGTGCGGGCACTGGCCGGGAACGCGGTCACGGTGCACGGGTATGTCAGCGATGAAGAGCTGACCGCGCTCTACCGACGCGTCGGTGCAGCGGTTGTACCCCTGCGCTATGGTGCGGGGGTGAAGGGCAAGGTCATCGAAGCCATCGCTTCCCACGTGCCCCTGGTGACGACGGATGTGGGGGCAGAGGGCATACCGGATTGTGAAGCGGTGATGTGGATCGAAAACACGGCGGAGCTGCTCGCGCAGCGGCTTGTTCGCATACTGTCCGGGGACGAGGACGTGGGGGCTCGGCTGGGTCAGCACGAAGCCTGGCTCGCCACGCACTTCGATACGCGGCGCGCCGCCGAGGTGCTGGCCCGCGACCTGCCCGCTGCGGAGCGGGAAGCGTGAGGGGCGACGGAGCCGGGCAGGGGGCGGCAGCGCCCATGCTGGCGGACTACGACGGCAATCGGCGCAACAACTTCACCTCGCTGCGCATTCTCTTCGCCTGGGCCGTGCTCTTCGGCCACAGCTTTGCCATCACGGGGCACAAGGAACTCAACTTCATCCGCCCCTTCTTCGAGGGCTCCATCTGGATCGGCGAGATTGCCGTGAGCGGCTTCTTCGCCATCAGCGGCTATCTGGTTACCGCGAGCTTTGTGCGCCGGGGACTGCTGGACTACACACTTTCGCGCATGTTGCGCATCTACCCCGCGTTGGTGCTGTGTGTGTTCTTCAGCGTATTTGCCCTGGGTCTGGCGATGACCTCCATCAGCACCGCGGAATATCTGGGCCATGCGCAGACCTGGGAATACCTGTGGAACAGCACGGCGCTGTTTCCGCCCACCTACCGCCTGCCTGGCGTGTTCGAGGGCTTGCCGCGCGTGGGGGTTAACGGTTCCCTGTGGACGCTCCCCGCCGAAATTTCCTGTTACATCGTTCTCGCTCTGATCGGGTTCTTCGGCCTGCTCCGCTCCCGTTTTCTGGCCAATCTCGCCATCATCGCCGTACTGCTGTTTGCCCTGGAGCATTTTTCCCACCTGCCCATGATCGGGCGCATACACCGCTGGGCGGACCCCGCGCTGTATTTTCTGCTGGGTGTGGCGTTCTACACGAACCGCCAATCCATTCCCCTCACCGGGCGCCTGGCGCTACTGTCGGTACTGGTGTTTTATTTCGGCCTGGGGGAGCCCTGGTTCGACCAGGTGGTTCCCGTGGCTCTGGTGTATCTGATCTTCTTCATCGCCTACCGCACGCCCTACCTCGACGTGGATGGCCGGGTGGGGGACCCGTCCTACGGTATCTACATCTACGCCTGGCCCGTGCAGCAGACTCTGGTCAGCCTCTTTCCCGATGAAGGGCCGTACTTCAATACGGTGTTCGCGACGGTGATCACCGTCGCGCTGGCAATGGCCTCCTGGCATTTCCTCGAGAAGCCGGCGCTGGGCCTGAAGGGGCGTTTGCTGACCCACGGCAGGAAGGCCTGAGGTCCTCCCGCTGCCGGGAGAGGTCCCCTGATTGTGGCAGAATGAGCGCCCATCGAGACGCGAGGAGAGCGGTTTGCATTATCTGATTTCCGGGCTGGCGAAGTCCGGCACCACGCGCCTGTTTACCCAGGTGGAAGATGCCCTGAAAGCGCGGGGTGAGTCACCGCAGACCTATTTCGAACCCTGGGAGGATTCCGCCCTGGCCGCCATCACGGCGGAGCCGGGCGTGTCGTTGACGAAGATACTCATCGGCCAGGTCGCCGCGGCGAATCCGCAGCTGCCTGCCTTTGATCGTCACGTGCTCATCTACCGCGATCCCCGGGACCAGTTTCTCAGCACCTTGCTGTATCTGTTCTACGACTTCCAGGAGAAGGGCGACGGGGAGGCCTTTGCCCGGGCCTACGCGGCCCTCGAAAAGAAAGTGGCGGATCCCGAGGGGGTCTCGGCCCTGGCGCTGTACGACGAGGTGGCAAAGCTCGCCGGGCGCCCGGGGCGGGTGGTGTTTTCCCGCCTGCACGAGGTGCAGCGTGCCTTCGTCGAGACCCTGGCCCCATTCGAGCTCTCTTACGAAGCGTTGATCGACGGTGTCGCGACCGGGGAGCTCGGTGCCTATCTGGGGCTGACCCTTGGGAACGATGTGACCGTATCT
>CAXBBA010000441.1:0-2699 GCA_963973805.1 uncultured Halieaceae bacterium
ATGTGCTGCTGCGAGAGCGGAACGTGACGCAGGCAGCGCAGCAGCTGAACCTTTCCCAGCCCGCCATGAGCAACGGGCTGCGACGCCTGCGTACGCTCTTCGACGACCCCCTGCTCGTGCGCACCTCCGAGGGCATGACGCCCACGGAGCGGGCCCTCGAACTCGAGCCCCTGGTGCGCGACGCCCTCGCGCGCATCGATCAGGCGGTGCAGCCGCGCTCGGAGTTCCGCCCCCGGGAGGCCCAGGGTGTGTTCCGCATCATGGCCAGCGACTACGCCGAGTCGACGCTGTTCCCCAGGGTGCTGGGGGTGCTGCGGGATGCAGCCCCGGGTATCACGCTGGATATCATGACGCCGTCGGATGTAAGCTTCCTCGACGTCGAACGAGGCAAGGTGGACATGGTGATCAACCGCTTCGACGCCATGCCCCAGTCCTTTCACCAGATCCCCCTCTGGGACGACAGCTTCTCCTGCCTGCTCAGCGCCCAGCACCCCATCCTCGACGACTTTACCCTCGAGAATTACCTGAAGTGCGATCACGTCTGGGTGAGCAAGACCGGCATGGGCGTGGGTGTGGGCGTAAATCCCGACGACGTACAGCGCCTGGGCTGGGTCGACGCCGCCCTGAATCGCCTGGGCAAGAAACGCCAGATTCGCGTGTTCACCCGCCACTATCAGGCGGCGATGACCCTGGCGGAGCACAACGACCTGATCGTGACCCTGCCTACGCGGGCTGCGATGCTCAAGCGGGACAACCCCCGCCTCGTGCGCCGCGATCCCCCGCTGGACATCCCTCCCCTGGAGCTCAAGATGGCCTGGAGCCCCCTGCTGCAGCACAATCCGGGCAATCGCTGGCTGCGGAAACTCATCGTCGACACGGCGCGTGTCATTCAGGCGGAAGAGACTTAATCCGACCCTCATTCACAATGTGAATGATCGTGATCATCGCCATTGGATTTGGAAATCCCCTCCGGGCACCTACACTTGCACCCTGGATAACTGTTGTCGCAAGGAGTTGTTGTAATGACTGATCGAATCGATCGCGCCGGCCTGCAGGTGGCCCCGGTCATCGTCGAGCTGCTGGAAGAACGCATCTGCCCGGGTACGGGAATTGAGCCGGAGCACTTCTGGGCCGAGCTGGCATCGATAGTGGCGGACCTCAAGCCGCGCAACGAGGAACTCCTGGCGATCCGCGAAGCGCTGCAGGCGAGCATCGATGACTGGCATCGCGCCAATCCCGGTGCGGACTATGACAAGGCCGCCTACCGCGCATTCCTCGAAGAGATCGGCTACCTGCTCCCCGAACCCGCGCCCTTCACCATCAGCACCGAAAATGTGGATGAGGAAGTCGCGACGATTGCCGGTCCCCAGCTGGTGGTGCCGGTCATGAACGCCCGCTATGCCCTGAACGCCGCCAATGCGCGTTGGGGCAGCCTGTACGACGCACTCTACGGCACCGACGCTATCTCCGAGGACGACGGCGCGGAGCGCGGTGGCGCCTACAACCCCGTACGCGGTGCCAGGGTCATCGCCTGGGCACGGGACTTCCTCGATCGCTACTTCCCCCTGGGCCAGCGCAGCCACCACGACGCCACCGCCTACCGCATCGTGGATGGCCAGCTGCAGGTGGCCCTCGGCGAAGATGTCACCACCCTCGCCGATGCTGACCAGCTGCGCGGCTATCTCGGTGATGCGGCGAATCCCACGGGGGTGTTGCTGCGCCACAACGGCCTGCACGTCGAGATCCAGATCGACGCCTCCAGCCCCATCGGCAGCACGGATCGCGCTGGCGTCAAGGACCTGCTCCTCGAGTCCGCCATCAGCACGATCCAGGACTGCGAAGACTCCATCGCGGCGGTGGACGCCGAAGACAAGGCGATCGTCTACGGCAATTGGCTGGGCCTCATGAAGGGCGACCTGCAGGAAGCCTTCAGCAAGGGCGGCAGGGAGCTGACCCGCACCCTGAACCCCGATCGCGTGTACACCGCAACCGATGGCAGCGAGCTGGTACTCCACGGTCGCAGCCTGCTGTTCGTGCGCAACGTGGGCCACCTCATGACCAACGACGCGATCCTGGACGCCCACGGTGAAGAAATCCCCGAGGGCATCATGGACGCCATGTTCACCTCGCTCATCGCGGTGCACGACCTGAAGGGCACCGGTCCCCTGCGCAACTCCCGCAAGGGCAGCGTTTACATCGTGAAGCCGAAGATGCACGGGCCGGATGAAGTGGACTTCACCCTGGAGCTGTTCTCCCGCGTTGAGGACGCCCTGGGCCTGGCACGCAACACGCTCAAGCTCGGCATCATGGACGAGGAGCGCCGCACCACGGTCAACCTCAAGGAATGCATCTACCGTGCGCGGGAGCGCGTGGCGTTCATCAACACCGGCTTCCTGGACCGCACCGGCGACGAGATCCACACCAGCATGGCCGCGGGCGCGATGACCCCCAAGGGCGACATGAAAAGCGAAGCGTGGATCAACGCCTACGAGGACTTCAACGTGGACGTGGGCCTGGCCTGTGGCCTGCCCGGCCGCGCGCAGATCGGCAAGGGCATGTGGGCCATGCCGGATCTGATGGCGGCGATGCTCGAAGCCAAGATCGCCCACCCCCGCTCCGGCGCCACCACCGCCTGGGTGCCCTCCCCCACGGCGGCCACGCTGCACGTGACCCACTACCACGAAGTGAACGTCGCCGAG
>CAXBBA010000442.1:0-2693 GCA_963973805.1 uncultured Halieaceae bacterium
CACGATGGGTTCAGCGAACTGGCTGATCTGGTAGCCCTTGGGCAGGTCCGGGTAAAAGTAGTTCTTGCGGTCGAATACAGAGCGCCGGCCGATCTGGGCATCCACGGCGAGGCCGAACATCACGGCGTAGCGCACCGCCTGGCGGTTCAGCACGGGCAGCATGCCCGGCATGGCCAGATCCACGGCGTTGGCCTGGGTATTGGGCGCCGCGCCGAAGGTGGTGGAGCTGCCGGAGAAAATCTTCGAGGCCGTGGCCAGTTGGAGGTGCACCTCCAGGCCGATCACCATTTCGTAGCTCACGACTGCACCTCCCCGGGCGTGGCCAGGTGCCAGTCCGTGTGCTGCTGGTGCTGATGCGCCGCAGCGAGGAGTCGCCCTTCGTCGAAGTGCTGGCCGATGAGCTGCAGGCCCACGGGAAGCCCGTCCACGAAGCCCGCGGGAATGCTCATCGCCGGCAGGCCGGCGAGGTTCACCGACAGGGTGTAGATATCCTCGAGGTACATCGCGGTGGGATCATCGGTTTTGGCGCCGAGGGCAAACGCGACGCCGGGCGTGGTGGGTCCGGCGATCATGTCCACGTCGGCGAAGGCACTGCGGAAGTCCTCGGCGATGAGGCGGCGCACCTGCTGGGCCTTCTTGTAATAGGCGTCGTAGTAACCGGAGGAGAGGGCGTAGGTGCCGATGAGAATGCGTCGCTGCACTTCCTCGCCGAAGCCTTCTTCGCGGCTGCGCGTGTAAAGGTCTTCCAGATCCCTGGGGTCCGCGCAGCGATGCCCGTAGCGGACACCGTCGTAGCGCGACAGGTTCGTGGATGCTTCCGCCGGTGCCACCACGTAGTAGGCGGGTATGGCGAGCGAGGTGCGGGGCAGGGACAGCTCCACCAGGGTCGCACCGCGGCGCTCGTAGTCCTCCAGGGCGGTCCGGATGACGGCGGCGACGCGGTCGTCGAGGCCCGCGCCGAAATACTCCACCGGTATGCCGATGCGCAGACCGTCCAGGGACTGGTCGAGGGCGTCGGCATAGCCCCCGGCTTCGCGCTCCGAGGAGGTGGAGTCCCGGGGATCGTGGCCCGCCATCACTTCCAGGAGCAGGGCGCAGTCTTCGGCGCTGCGCGCCATGGGGCCACCCTGATCGAGGCTGGAGGCATAGGCGATCATGCCCAGGCGTGACACGCGTCCGTAGGTGGGTTTTAGTCCACTGATGCCGCAGAACGCGGCGGGCTGACGAATCGATCCCCCCGTATCCGTGCCCGTCGCTGCAGGCACGAGCCCCGCGGCGACCGCGGCAGCGGAGCCCCCGGAGGAGCCCCCGGGTACGCGATCCAGGTTCCAGGGATTCCGGCAGGCGCCGAAGTAGCTGTTTTCGTTGGAGGAGCCCATGGCGAACTCGTCCATGTTCGTCTTGCCCACCAGCACCGCACCGGCTTCGCGAAAACGCGTGCTTACCGTGGCGTCGTAGGGCGGTGTGAAATTCTCGAGCATGCGGGACGCGCAGGTGGTGCGCAGGCCCTCGGTGCAGAAAATGTCCTTGTGTGCCAGCGGGATACCCGTGAGGGGTCCCGCCGTGCCGGCGGCGATGCGCGCGTCGGCGGCTTCGGCGTCTGCCAGGGCGCCGGCGCGGTCAACGGTGATAAAGCTGTTGAGGCTGCCGTCCTGCGCTTCGATGCGCTGCAGCGCCGCTTCCGTGAGCGCGACGCTGGTGGTTTCTCCGCTGGCCAGGGCCTGGGCGAGTTCCCGCAGGGAGCGGGGGGCCGGGCTGTTCATGTCGTCTCCCATCTCCTACTCCACGACCCGCGGCACGAGATACAGGCCGTCCTGCACCGCCGGTGCGACGCTCTGGAGGGCTTCGCGCTGGTCGCTTTCCGTCACCCGGTCTTCACGCAGGGTCTGCGTTGCGTCCAGGGGGTTGGCCATGGGTTCAACACCGTCCGTGGGGGCGGCCTGGAGTTGTTCGAAGAGGTCGAGGATCGCGTTGAACTGCCCGGTAAGCGCCGGCAGCTCGTCGTCATCGACGCGCAATCGGGCCAGGAGCGCTATCTCTCTGACGCTGTCGCTGGATACAGACATGGGACTCGGGGAGCTAGTGGTGGAAAGCGCCGCACCTTACAACATTTGTTTCTTGCCCAACACCCCCGCGATTGTTAACCTTGCCGCGCAACGGACCTCGGCGATTTGAGCGCGAAAATTGCGGCAAATCAGCGTGTTCCAGAGTGACCGGCGTTGGTGCCGGTCACCGCAAGCAGTTTCGAAAAAGGTAACGCGCTTTCATGCTCAAAAAATTGCGCGGCATGTTCTCCAACGATCTGTCGATCGACCTCGGAACTGCCAACACGCTGATCTACGTTCGAGGGCAGGGCATCGTCCTTGATGAGCCCTCTGTGGTGGCAATCCGGATCCACAACGGCCAGAAGACCATCGAAGCCGTGGGCGCGGATGCGAAGCGCATGCTGGGCCGTACACCCGGCAATATCACCGCTATCCGTCCGCTCAAGGACGGTGTGATCGCGGATTTCCAGGTTACCGAGAAGATGCTCCAGCATTTTATCGCCAAGGTGCACGAAACCCGTTTCATTCGCCCCAGCCCCCGCGTACTCGTATGTGTGCCCTGCAAATCCACGCAGGTGGAGCGGCGGGCGATTCGGGAGTCCGCACTGTCCGCCGGCGCCCGGGAAGTCCGCCTGATCGAAGAACCCA
>CAXBBA010000443.1:0-2679 GCA_963973805.1 uncultured Halieaceae bacterium
CGATGCGAGGGGCGTCGTTCACGGCACCAGTGCCTCCGCCAAGGTCCTGCGAATCACCGCGTTGGAGAAGTGCAGGTCGTAGATCTCCCGGGTCCGGGGCTCCCAGCCCTGCGCGCGCTGGCGCAGCAGCTCCGCAAGCGCCGCGGCGAGGGCGTCCGGGTCCTGCGGCGGCACCGTGACCAGTCCCGCCGCCGGTTCCGCCGCGAGATCTTCCGCCTCCCGGGTTATCACGGGCAGGTTCAGCGCCAGCCCCTGCTGCACCTTGTACGGAATCACTGCGCCGGCTTTTGCGGAGGCCCCGAAGACCCCCAGCACCACATCCGCCTGCTGCGCCGCATGGACCAGTTCCGCGGACTCCACCCGCTCCCGGCGCCACTGCACATTGCCCGGGTTCAGGTTCTGCAGCAGCTCCGCGATGGCATCGGCCGTTTGGCCATCCCCCACGAGATGGAACTCCACGGGAAGCGCTTGCGCCGCGAGGAGCCCCGCCGCTCCCACGATGGTTTCGATGCCGTGGAGGGGAATAAACGTACCCCAGAACAGCACCCGCAGGCGCCCCCGGTCCCCACCCGGGGGCAGGGGCTGCCAGATACGCTCATCGATGCCCACGGGCACCGACAGCACCCGCGGCGCCTCCCTGCCCAGACGCTCGCGCAGAAGACGCGCCTGGACGGGGGTATCGATCAACACAAGATCGGCCCGGCGAAGCGTGAAGCGCTGAAACCAGAGTACGAGCGCCGCCCCCGGGGAGCCGGGACGGAAGCGTCGCCGGTCCTCGACCACCGTACTGTGCAGTTCAAGAAAGGCGTCAACGATCAGGCGCCGACCCCGCCGACGCCCGGAAACCAGCAGCAGCAAGATCTCGAGATACGCCGGATAGGGAACGAAAACCGTGTCGCAGTTATCCAGGGAGCGCCGGTGGCGCCACAGGGAGAGCAGGTCCGAGCCGATGCGACGCAACCGCGCAACCAGCGAACTCCCCGCCGAAAAGCCATGGTCACCCACCGCCTCCGCCGGGCGCAGGAGCACAGAATCCTGTGCCAGGTCCCGCATCAGTGCCACAAGAACCCGGTTCCGCTGATAGTGGTCATGGTCACTGTAGGCGCCGAACACGGCCAGGCGCCCGGGTGACCCCAGCACTTCGCCGGTCAAAATTCAGACCTCGGTGCTGTGCTCACGCCCCTTGCGAGCGCTAACCTGCGAGCCCTCAGGAGGGATATTCTCTTCATACACCCATTGTTTCAGTCGCTGCGCCATGCCCATCCGATCTTCGACGTGAGCGTCTCGTCATCCGCCGAGTACCCAACGGTCTCATTGTACGCCCTGAGGAATTCCACAGCGACGAGCATGACCACCAGCGACAACCCGGCCCGGTGCTCACCATTGAGCTCATCGCGCAGACCAATCCCCTGCGGCAGGCGGAGTTCGCGGCGAGGGTGCCAACGCCTCTGATATCGAGTTCAACGGACCCTCCGGGATTGAATTGCGCTAAACTTCACCGATGTTCAAGGAAATGCCAATACAGCGTCCTGCCACCCCCCTGCTGGACGCCGTCGATGGCGGGCGCGACCCGTCGTCCCTCAGCGAAGACGAGCTGCTGCGGCTCGCCCAGGAACTGCGCGCCTACCTGCTCTATAGCGTGGGACAATCCGGTGGACATTTTGGCGCGGGGCTGGGAGTCGTGGAGCTGACCGTGGCTCTGCACCATGTGTTCAATACGCCGCGGGACCGCATCGTCTGGGATGTGGGCCATCAGGCCTATCCGCACAAGATTCTCACGGGACGAATGCAGCAGATGCACACCATGCGCCAGTCCGGCGGCCTGGCGGGCTTCCCCAAACGCAGTGAGAGCGAATACGACACCTTCGGCGTAGGCCACTCATCGACGAGTATTTCGGCAGCCATGGGCATGGCCCTGGCCAGCGCCGGCGACTCGCCCCAGCGCCGGGTCGTGGCGGTGATCGGCGACGGCGCCATCACCGGCGGCATGGCCTTCGAGGCCCTGGCCCACGCCGGCGACGTACGCCCGAACATGCTGGTGGTGCTCAATGACAACCAGATGTCCATCGGCCACAACCGCGGTGGACTGGCGAGCTACTTTGCCAAGATCTGGGCCAGCAAGACCTACATCGCCATGCGCGAGGGCAGCAAGCGGGTGCTGAAGAAAATCCCCCCCGCCTGGGACCTGGCCAAACGCACCGAGGAGCACATGAAGGGCATGGTGGCCCCGGGCACCCTGTTCGAGGAGCTGGGCTGGAACTACATCGGCCCGATCGATGGCCACGATCTGCCCCAACTGGTGCAGACGCTGGAAAACATGCGCGACCTGGAGGGCCCCCAGTTCCTGCACATCCTCACGATGAAGGGCAAGGGCTACACACCGGCGGAAGTGGATCCCATCGGATTCCACGCCATCAACAAGATCGAGGCGAAGGGCGACGCCCCCTCCGGCGACGACAAACCCGTTGCGCCGGTGCGCAAAAAGGTGAAGTACCAGGACGTCTTCGGTCAGTGGCTCTGCGATATGGCAGCCCGGGAACCCCGACTCACCGCAATCACCCCCGCCATGTGCGAGGGCTCGGGTATGGTGAATTACGCCCGGGAGTACCCCGAGCGCTACTACGACGTCGCCATCGCCGAGCAACACGCCGTCACGCTGGCGGCGGGTATGGCCTGCGA
>CAXBBA010000444.1:0-2675 GCA_963973805.1 uncultured Halieaceae bacterium
CGAGCTGTCTGACGAAGACAAGCAGACCGTGGCTCGCGCCCGGAAGATCGAGCGCTTCCTGTCCCAGCCCTTCCACGTGGCAGAAGTATTCACCGGTGCCCCCGGTAAGTACGTCTCCCTCAAGGAAACGATCGCCGGCTTCAAGGCGATCCTGGCCGGTGAATACGATCACCTGCCCGAGCAGGCTTTCTACATGGTCGGCAGCATGGATGAAGCGGTCGAGAAAGCGAAGAACCTGTAACGGCGGCCCGTATCCCGAAGAGGTAAGACTATGGCAATGACCATTCACTGCGACATCGTCAGCGCTGAGGAAGAGATTTTCTCGGGGTTGGTGGAGTCGCTGGTCGCCACGGGCGAGACGGGTGAACTGGGTGTGAACTACGGCCACGCGCCGCTGCTCACCTCGCTGATCCCCGGCCCCGTGCGCATCGTCCTCCAGGGCGGTGAAGAGCAGGTGTTCTACGTGTCGGGTGGCTTCCTTGAAGTCCAGCCCGGCATTGTGTCCATCCTGGCCGACACGGCCCTGCGTGCCCATGACATCGATGAGGCGGCGGCAGAAGAAGCCCGTCGCGAAGCGGAACAGGCGCTGGCTAACCAGTCCGGCGACTTCGATTACGGTCGTGCTTCCTCGCAGCTGGCGGAAGCGGCGGCTCAGCTCGCCGCCCTGCGCAAGCTGAAGAATCGCGCCGGTCGCGGTTAAGCTCCGCCGGACCTCATCGCCCCGCCCCAGGCGGGGACAAAAAAACCCCCGTATCGATTGATGCGGGGGTTTTTTCTTGCGCCAGCAAAAGCTGCAAACGGCGGCGCCGGGGCATCAGAAGGTGTAGTTCACGCGGGCGAAGAGATTCACGCCCGGTGCCGGCAATCGGGACAGGGTTGGCACGTCGGGGTTCTCCACCCGGTTGTATCCCCCCAGGTGCGGCGTGTAGCTCCGGTCGAACAGGTTGTCCACGCCCAGGGCGAGTTGCAGGTTCGGTTGTACCTGCCACTGCCCCCGCAGGTTGACCGTCGCATAGCCCGGTGTCGTCTGCTCGAGGTTGGTGACGCTCACATCGTCCTGGGACGCGTAGGCAACCAGCTCGAGTTCCGTACGCCAGCTGTGCAGGCCATAGCTTGCACGCACCGTCATGTTCGGCGGTGCGACGCGGTACAGATTGTCGTCGATGTCCCGCCGCTCTCCACGCACATAGTTCAGGAGGCCACTGAACGCCAGCGCATCACTGACCTGCCAGGACCAGTCCAGATCCACGCCGTAGAGCCTGGCGTCCACATTGTTGAACTGCAGGGGGTCGGGGTTCGACGTGCCATTCATGTCGTTCATCATGCGCACCATCATGGTCGCCGCTGCGACGGTCGAGGGCGTGCCCTGAATGTAGTCATCGATGTGGCTGTAGTAGACCCGGGGGTTGATGGTCAGCGCACCCAGACGGGTATCGAGCCCGAGCTCCAGGGTTTGCGCTTTCTCGGAGTCCAGCTCCACGTTCCCGATATAGGTGAGGCCATCGGCGAGACCGGCCGTGGCTTCCATCGGCAACCACAGGTAGCGCTCCTGGTAGCTGGGACCCCGCTGCTTCCGGGCCAGGCCCAGATAGGCGGCGGTGTCCTTGCTCACGGCGTAGCTGAGCTTGAATACCAGATCCAGGTTTGTCTCCGAGCGGTCGCGGTCCGCAGCGTTGAAGGAGTCCCGCAGTGCCTGCGCCGGGGGCATCATCATTGCCGGCGTGCCGTTCACCTCGCCCGCGTCCGACCTCACCTCGTTGATTCGCGCACCGAACTCCCCGCGAAGGCGGTTCGAGATTTCCTGCTCGCGCTCAAGGAACACGCCGAGGACCTCCCGTTCCGCATCGTTGAAGTTGACCACGAAGAACATGGCGTTGTTCGGGTTGTCGATGTCGGAGCGATGGTCTTCGTGGAGACCGTCCACGCCCGCGCGCCACAGACCGCTATCGTCGCGATAGGTCGCCTGCAGCTTGAAGCCGCGATTCGATGTGTCGGCGATGTTCTGGCGCCACAGGGCCCCGTCCGCCGGGGGCTGGCGCAGATGGTAGTTCGTCATGCCGTGTTCGAGTTCACTGGCGTGCAGTGTCAGTGCAATCTCCAGGTCATCGCTGGCGGTGTAGCGATACTCCAGGTTGTACAGATCCCCCTCGACATAATCGATGTCCATGGGCAGCGCGGGCGTTCCGGATTCCCCCGTGTCGTTGTAGCCGTAGGTGAGCTGCAACTCGTGGGCGCCGCGCTGAATACCGTATGCGATGTCCAGGCGGCTCCGTTCGTAGCTGCTGGGCAGGATTTCTCCGTCGGGAAACTCCGCGTCATCCCCTTCCTGCACCATTGCGGCCACCTTGAAACGCTGGCCGCGAAGGCTGCCCTGCAGGTCCGCGTCCAGCTGGTAACCGTTGTTCACGGACTGGGTACTCCCGGACAGGTATCCCTCTGCTTTTAAATCGCTGCCGTGATTGAAGTCGATCTGGCGCGTTTGCGCATCGATCGCGCCCGCGAGGGATTCCTGGGCTACGCTCACCGGCGCGATACCCCGGTAAACCTCCAGGCTCTCCAGTTGCGCGCTCATCGCGTAGGACAGCGGCGGGTCCATCCAGTTGGGTCCGGCGGGGGCAATCGCGGTGCCGTCGAGGCTGACCCGGGCGATCCGGGCGCGGTCCATGATGTCGGCC
>CAXBBA010000445.1:0-2674 GCA_963973805.1 uncultured Halieaceae bacterium
GCGGTTCAGGGACAGGCCCGCCGCCATGGCGTGACCACCGAAGCGATCGAGCAGGCCCGGGTTCTGCGTCGCCACGGTATCGAGCAGGTCCCGCAGATGCAGACCTGCCACGGAGCGTCCGGACCCCTTGAGTTCCCCCTCCCCCACCCGGGCGAAGGCGATGACGGGGCGGTGATAACGCTCCTTCACCCGCGACGCGAGGATACCCACAACCCCCTGGTGCCAACCGGCTTCGAACATCACGAGCGCCGCGGGCACATCGGCCAGCGCTTCGAACTTCGCCAGGGCTTCCAGGGCCTGGGTTTCCATATCCCGCTCGATGCGCTGGCGCTCGCGGTTCATGGTATCGAGCTCCAGGGCCAGAGCCCGGGCACGCTGGGGATCGGGACACATCAGGCACTCGATGCCCCGGGACATGTCATCCAGGCGCCCCGCCGCGTTCAGGCGCGGCCCGGCGGCAAAACCCAGGTCCGAGGTCACGCAGGTGCCCGCGTCACGCCCCGCCACCTCCAGCAGCGCCGCTATGCCCGGCCGCGCCGCTCCACGCCGGATACGCTGCAGCCCCGCCTCCACCAGGATGCGGTTGTTGCGATCCAGGGGCACCACATCGGCGACGGTACCGAGGGCCACCAGATCGAGGTACTTGCCCAGGTGCAGCTCCGGCAGCCCCCGGGAGCGGAACCAGTCCACGGCGCGCAGACGGGAGCGCAGTGCCATAAGCAGATAGAACATCACACCGACGCCGGCCAGGGCCTTGCTGGGAAATTGGCACTGGGGAAGATTCGGATTGAGGATCACCGCGGCATCGGGGAGCTGGCTCCCCGGCAGGTGGTGATCCGTCACCAGCACGTCGATGCCCGCCGCGTTCGCCGCTGCCACGCCGTCTACGGAAGAAACACCGTTGTCGACGGTCACGATGAGATCCGGGCTGCGCTCCCGCGCGAGCGCGACGATGCCCGGCGTCAGTCCGTAGCCATAGGTGAAACGATTGGGTACCAGGTAGTCCACGTGCCGCGCACCGCAGGCGCGCAGCGCATCCACGGCCAGCGCCGTGCTGGTGGCCCCGTCCGCATCGAAGTCCCCGACAATCAGGATGCGCTCATCGGTCTGCAGTGCCTGCATCAGGCGCGCCACCGCCCGATCCACCCCGTGGAGCAGCTCCGGCGGATGGAGCGCCTTCAGGGACAGATCGAGATCATCGCTCTCGCGGACGCCACGGGCGGCGTAGATACGCGCCAGCAAAGGTGGCAGGCCCTCGAGCTGCGTCGGGGGAACGGTGCGTCGTCGGATGTCTCCGGCGGAACGGGTCAATTAGGCACCCAAATGCGTGGCCATGAAGGCACGCACCGCGGCGTCATCATTGGGCAGCACCTCGAAGTGCTCCGGCAGGTCGAACAGATCGGCCATATGTGTCGGCAGTTCGGGTTTTGCGCCCACGCCCGCACGGGCGATGGCATCGGGGAATTTGGCGGGGTGAGCCGTGGCCAGCGTTATCCAGGGCCCCGGGGTGCGGGACGCGCCCTCGCGCGCCGCGGCAACGCCGATGGCACTGTGGGGGTCCAGGAGATAGCCGGTGCTCGCGTAGGTGTCTGCGATGCACTCCGTGGTGGCCCCATCGTCCACCCGGAAGCTGTCGAACTGCGAGCGACAGGAGTCCATGGCCTGCTCCGAGAGACTGATATCGCCATCCTTGAACGCGTCCATCAGTGCGGCAATCGCCGTGGGGTCGCGCTGGTAGAGATCGAACATGAGCCGCTCGAAGTTGCTCGACACCGTGATATCCATGCTCGGAGACAGCGTGTGCTCCAGGGTCTGGCGCGCGTAGGTGCCACTGCTGAGCAGGCGGTGGAGAACGTCGTTGGCGTTGGTCGCGATCATCAGGCGCTGCACCGGCAGGCCCATCTGTGCCGCCAGATAACCGGCGAAGATATCGCCGAAGTTCCCCGTGGGGACCGAGTAGGACGCGCTGCGATGGGGGGCGCCAAGGGCAAGACCCGCGTAAAAGTAGTACACGATCTGGGCCATGATGCGCGCCCAGTTGATGGAATTCACCGCCACCAGGCGGCGGCCGTCGGGCAGAAAACCCTGGTCGCCGAATGCCGCTTTCACCATGGCCTGGCAGTCGTCGAAGTTCCCCTCGATCGCCAGGTTGTGGATCGTCGGGCCACTGAGCGTCGTCATCTGGCGGCGCTGCACATCGGACACCCGGCCGTGGGGGTGCAGAATGAAAATGTCGATGTTCTCGCAATGCTGGCAACCGGCAATGGCGGCGGATCCCGTGTCACCGGAGGTCGCCCCCATGATGACCACCTTTTCGCCGCGGCGTTTGAGCACCGCATCCAGCAGGCGCCCGAGGAGCTGCAGGGCGAAGTCCTTGAATGCCAGCGTGGGGCCGTGGAACAGTTCCAGGACCCACTGGTCATGCCCGAGCTGCACCAGTGGTGCCACGGCGCTGTGGCGGAACGCGGCGTAGGTGTCGTCGATAATGGTCCCGAGTTCCTCTTCGCTGAACGCCTCGGCGACGAAGGGAGTGAGGATACGCTGCGCCAGCGCCGGATAGTCCAGCTGTGCCATCTCCGCGACTTCAGCGGTGGAAAAACGGGGCATCTGCTCGGGCACGTACAGCCCGCCATCGGGGGCCAGTCCGGTGAGCAGCACATCCTCAAAACCAAGG
>CAXBBA010000446.1:0-2670 GCA_963973805.1 uncultured Halieaceae bacterium
CTGTATGAAATCCCTCGTGCTTTTGAACAACCGGGACTTCCGTAGCTCTTTGTTCGTGCGCACCGGCACCGACACCACGGCCATATCCCGCTTGCCAGCCTGTATGACGGTTTCAATGGTGTAGCTGAACACAGAAATGATGTTCAGCCGAATCGCCGCATCACGGGAGAATGCCCGAAACCCGCTGACCGTATCGGGCACCGCTATGCCAGCGAGGCGACGAACGACGGCACTGCCAAGGTACTGCAGCGCTTTCTTGACCGGAGAAAAGTGTTCAATAAGGTGCGTTCGGCGGTCTCCAATAACAATATCGGCGCGATGCTCCAGAATGGGCTGCACCAGCAGGGCGATATCAGCGCCCACATATTGATTGTCGCCATCGGTGTTCACGATGATATCGGCTCCTGCTTCAAGGCAGGCATCCATACCGCGGCGAAAACTTCGCGCCAGCCCCATATTGCGCTTATTGCGCACGATATGGTCCACGCCTGCCTCCTGCGCCACGCGAACCGTATCATCCGTGCTGCCGTCGTCGATGATCAGCGTCTCGATATGGTCGATGCCGTCGATCTCTGTGGGTAGATCGGCAAGGGTAATCGGCAGTGTCTCTGCCTCGTTCAGGCAGGGAATCTGAATAATCAGCTTGATGGGTGTCTGCTTGATAGGGGCCTGTTTGTCCATTCGAATGCTCGTGAGGATTGCTGATAGGCGCGCCCGGACCGCAGGTTGAGATACCAGCGCGGGCTGCAGCGGCGCGAAACGGTCGCAATTCCAGGCTGATAACGAAGCAAAGCAACACGGCCAATGGGCTGCTCTGTCGCGACGCGATGGATCGGATGATACCATTCGGGCTCCCCTGGACACACGCCATGCCGATGTTATGTTGCGGAAAGCGTTGATTTGCCTTGCCATCGCGATAGCCCTTTTGCTGTCGGGCTACGCAGTCCTCGGCCAGATTAGCGCCGAGGCACCGGCGGCCGCGGCCGCGGCCAAAACATGGACCAACCGCGATATGGATGTTGCGGTTGGCCTGCCGGTCAATGCCAGGGGCGTTGCCGCAGTCCAGCTCGACCAGAGTGGCCGCGGTGTCGTCGAAGTAACAACTCGTGATCTTGCACTGGCCGACCTGCCCTACCTGCAAATGCGCTTTCGCGGTCGCCCCGAGGTACTGGCGATGATTATCGGCTGGCGAACCGGCGCCGGTGGCCGCACCATGCGCAATCACCGCGTGGGCCTGTCGCCCGGTCGCGAGCTCTGGCTCGATATGGGCGAAAATCGTCACTGGCAGGGCCATGCGACTTCTCTAGCGGTCGTTTTTCTTGGCCCTCCCGGCGGACGCGTTGACCTTGAAACAATTTCCCTGCGGCCACGGACCACCGCCAGCTCTCTTCGGGTACAGCTGGACGACTGGCTTACCTTTGTCCCCTGGAGTCATCGTTCCATAAACGCCTATATCGGTGTCCTTGCTCCGGGAAAAACCGCTTACCCAGTGGTAGTGCTGACATTGTTGTTCACCATAGCATCGATGGTCTACCTGGCCAGCACACACCTCCGGCGCAATCAGTCCGGGTTTCGCTGGTCCGTGGTGGGCGTGATCTTTACCCTCTGCTGGATTGCACTCGACAGCTTCTGGCAATACCGGCTCATGCAGCAGGTAAACCTGACGGCGGAGACCTTTGCGGGCAAAACCCGCGAAGAAAAATTACTCGCCACAATTGACGACTACGTTTTTCGATTCACGCAACAGGTACATCAGGCCATTCGCGCAAAAGACGCTCGCGTTTTTATCAATACGACCGACGACTATCTCGGCATGCGCGGTGCCTACTACCTGTATCCAATGAACGTGTTCTGGGAGCGCCACGCTCGTACCCTACCCGATTCGAAGTATTTTAAGCGCGGGGATTACATCGTGCTTCTAAATCCCGCCCTGGCCAGCCTGAACAGCGAAACTGGGGAGCTCACCTATGGAAGCGGGCAGAAACTCAAGGTTCAGCCGATTTCCTCAACCAACGTCGGCGCACTGCTTGAGGTCATTTAGGCCATGTTAATGATTGTTCTGGCCCTGCTTCTGACCCTCGCCTGGGGCCTTGCGTGGATTACCCCGCTCACGGGCGAGGTGCGCCACGGCAGACTCGCCATTGTCCTGGGCTACGGCAGCTTTGCCGGGTTGATCGGTGTACCTGTGCTGATGCGACTGCTAAATCTTGGAGGCGTGCCACTACGATTCGACTGGATTGTTGTCACCGTGGTTGCCACGGCCGGCCTGGGCGTGGTTCTGGGACGACACTTGTCCGTGACCGGGCACGCCCTCCCATCGTTAACGCTCCGCAGCACCAGAGACTCGCGCCTGCACCAACTGGTGCTGCTCATTCTGCTTATGTTGATCCTGGCGAGGGTGTCGCTGCTTTGCATGGAAGTGGCATGGCGTCCGCTGTTCCCCTTTGACGCAACCATGCACTGGGCTACCAAATCGCGAGTCTGGTTTGATCACCTGGCGATCACTCCCTTTGTTGAAAATGCCACATGGCTGGAGGCGGCGGGCAGCGGTGTTTACACCGACCACCATCCGGACTACCCCATCACCACCCCACTGCTGCAGGTCTGGATGAACACGGGCCAGGGCAACTGGGATGAAAGCGCCATGAATCTGCCCTGGGTACTGTGCTT
>CAXBBA010000447.1:0-2662 GCA_963973805.1 uncultured Halieaceae bacterium
AGGGCTTCGCCGTCCAGCACCTTGCCGCGGTCGGGGCGGTAGTCGTCGTCGAACTCCAGGGGCGGCGACATCCACTCGTTCATGCCCAGATCGAGGTCGCTGAGCATGATCACCGGCGTCTGCAGGCGCTCCGCCAGGTCGAAGGATTTGAGCGTGAGCTCGAAGCACTCCGCCGGCGTGGCCGGGAACAGCAGCACATGCTTGGTATCGCCGTGGGACGCATAGGCCGCCGCGAGGATATCGGACTGCTGGGTGCGCGTGGGCATGCCCGTCGAGGGACCGGCGCGCTGCACGTCGATGAGCACCGCAGGCACCTCGGCGAAGTACGCCAGGCCCAGGAACTCGCTCATGAGGGACAAACCGGGTCCGCTGGTGGCGGTGAAGGACCGGGCTCCATTCCAGGACGCACCGATCACCATGCCCATGGCCGAGAGCTCGTCTTCGGCCTGAACGATGGCGTAGTTCTTCTCTCCCGTACCCGGGTCGATGCGCAGGCGGCGGCAGTACTTGTCGAAGGCCTCGACCACGGAGGTGGATGGCGTGATGGGATACCAGGCCGCCACGGTGGCGCCCGCGTACACCGCACCGAGACCGGCCGCGGTGTTGCCGTCCATGAGAATCTGGTCGAAGTCACTGATGTGCTTCGCCACGGCCCGCCCCTGCTCCAGGTGCATGGGCATGGGGCACTCGAAGTGCTCCAGCGCGTACTGGTAGCCCAGGTCGAGGGCGTGCACATTGGGGGTGATCAGCTTCTCTTTGCCCTTGAACTGATCCGCGACCAGGTCCTTGAGGATCCCGAAATCGATGTTCAGCAGCGCCGCCAGGGCGCCCACATAGATCACGTTCTTGAACAGCAGGCGCTGCCGCGCATCCGTGTACTCCCGCAGGCAGATCTGCGTGAAGGGGATGCCGATGTAGTGGATGTCCTTGCGCACGTAGCGCAGGTCCAGGGGCTTGGTGGAGTCGTAAACGAAGTAGCCACCCGGATCGACGGACTTCACGTCCTTTTCCATGCTCTGGGGGTTCACGCAGACCATGATGTCCGTGCCGCCGCGACGCCCGAGGTAACCGTCCTCGCTGACGCGCACCTCATACCAGGTGGGCATGCCCTGAATGTTGGACGGGAAGATGTTGCGCGGGCTCACGGGAATGCCCATGCGGAAAATCGCCTTGGCAAACATGCCGTTGGCACTGGCGGAACCGGTGCCGTTGACGTTCGCAAACTTGATGACGAAGTCGTTTATCGCTTGCTTTGGCTGCATGAGGCACCTCCTTCCTGTCCCGCCTTCGTCACCTGATAGAGGAACTGCTGCATGTCCCAGGCGCCCGTGGGGCAGCGCTCGGCGCAGAGCCCGCAGTGCAGGCAAACGTTCTCGTCCTTGACCATCACCCGCGGGGTCTGGGGCAGGCCGTCGGACACATAGAGGTCCTGGGCCAGATTCGTCGCCGGCATGCGCAGCGCGGAACGCAGCTCTTCTTCTTCGGCGTTATCGATAAAGTTGATGCAACTGGTGGGGCAGATGTCGACGCAGGCATCGCACTCGATGCACTTGGCCTCGGTGAACACCGTCTGCACGTCGCAGTTCAGGCAGCGCTGCGCTTCCTGGTACGCCACCTGCTGATCGAAGCCCAGCTCCACCTCGAGGCGCCGGTCCGCCAGCGCCTTGTCCTTGTTCAGGTGTGGCACCAGGTAGCGGTGGTCATCGGACACCGCGGAGTCGTAGCTCCACTCGTGCACACCCATCTTCTGGCTGACCAGGTTTATGCCCGGCGCCGGCCGGTCGTGCACATCCTCGCCCCGGAGGAACAGGTCGATGGAGATCGCCGCCTGGTGCCCGTGGGCCACGGCGGTAATGATGTTTTCGGGCCCCAGGGCCGCGTCACCGCCGAAGAACACCTTCGGCAGCGTGCTCTGGAACGTGGTGCTGTCGAGCACCGGCACATCCCATTTGCCAAATTCGATGCCCAGGTCCCGCTCGATCCAGGGGAAGGCATTGTCCTGACCGATGGCGATGAGCACCTCATCGGCCTCGAACATGACCTCTTCGCCCGTGGGCACCAGACTGCGCTTGCCGCTGTCGTCGTAAACCACGTCGACCTTGTCAAAGATCATGCCCTTGAGTTCACCGTTCTCGTGGACGAACTCCCGGGGTACGTGATTGTTGAAGATGGGAATGTCTTCGGCCTGGGCATCTTCGATCTCCCAGGGCGAGGCCTTCATCTTGGCGAACTCGGACCGCACCACCACCTTTACATCGTCGCCGCCGAGGCGACGCGCCGTGCGGCAGCAGTCCATGGCCGTGTTCCCGCCACCGAGCACCAGAACGCGTTTGCCCACGCTCTTGATGTGTTCGAAGGCGACGGAGGACAGCCAGTCGATGCCGACGTGAATCTTTGCCTCACACTCTTCGCGACCGGGAATATTGAGGTCCGAACCCCGGGGAGCGCCGGTGCCGACGAAGACCGCGTCGTAATCCTTGTCGAGGATCGATTTGAGGCTGTCCACATAGGTGTCGAACTGCGCGCTCACCCCCATGTTGAGGATCGTGTCCACCTCTTCGTTCAGCACCTCTTCGGGCAGGCGGAAGCTGGGAATCTGGCTGCGCATGAACCCGCCGCCGAGGGGCTGGTCGTCGTAGAGCTCCAGCGTGTAGCCCAGGGG
>CAXBBA010000448.1:0-2649 GCA_963973805.1 uncultured Halieaceae bacterium
TCGCGGAGCCCCGTGTCGTGGATCTGCCTCGGGGTCAGGTCGAGGGTGGTGAAGCCGCGGATCTGCGCCTGATAGAACGCCTCGCCATCGGGGAGGTCCCGCGCCGCCAACGCGGTGCGCGTGTTGGGCAGGTAGTCCTCGCGCATGAACTGCAACAGGTCGCGGTAGGCGGGCACCACGGAGCTGGCGATCACATCCCGCGCTTCGGCCCGAAGGCGATCACGCTCGGCGCTGGTGATGCTGGGCGGCAACTCGGTGAAGGGAATGAAGAATGGATTGTCTTCGCCCGGCAGCAGGTAGGCTTCGATGGAGTCCTCGCGCCCCTTGAGGGAAATGCGCGGCGGCGTGAAACCCCGCGCCAGTCCCGCGCGCATATTGGCCTGGTTCTGGGCGAAGAAGCGCGGCAGCTCGCGCATCCGCGCCAGATAGCGCTCGTAGGCATCGCCGTCGCGGAAGCCGCTGGCCTGGGGGTGCAGCCCGGACCAGAAGAACGAATCGGAGTTCAGGGGGGCTTCGTAGCGCCGGAAGCGGATGTCGCTGATCCTGGTCTCGACAATCTGCCGGAACACCTGCGCATTGATATGCGCTTCGTGGCTCAGGGCGTCTTCATCGATGGCGTCGAGCTCCGCGAGCGCCGCCTCCCAGTACGCCAGGCGACGCTGCTGGGCGTCCTCGCTCACATCGGGGAAGGCGCCCTGCCTCACCCACTTGCCCTCACCGTCGCGCTGCATGGCCCTGTCGTTCTGACCCCATTCCCAGGCGCGCTCATAGAGTGCTTCGAGGCGCGCGTCGGCGCTGGCCTCGGGGCCGCTGGGGGCATTGGTGGATGCACAGGCAGACAACAGGAGCAGCGAGAGCAGAAGGCAGCGTTTCATGGCAGGCAAGGTCCTTGAATCGAAAGCACCGACGATACGCCAGGGTCCCCGGGTTCTCAAACACCCGCCGGTTCGGTTTACACTTCGAATCCCTGTCAAGGATGCGGCGCTATGAGTAACGAAGAACAGATTGCTTACTGGAACGGCGATGGCGGCAAGAAGTGGGCGGAGCTGGATGCGCAGATGGCCCGCCTGCTCGGTCCCGTGGCCGAGATGCTGATGGATCACGCCGGGGTCGATAGCGCCCGCTGCGCGCTCGATGTGGGCTGCGGCGGCGGTAGCGACAGCTTTGTTCTGGCGCAGCGCCTCGGCGACGGAGCACGGGTACTGGCGGTGGATGTTTCGGAACCCATGCTGGCCGTGGCAAAGGCCCAGCGGGATCAGCTGGGCCTGGATCAGGTCGAGTTCCTGGAGGCTGACGCAGCAACCCACCACTTCAAAGAGCAGCGCTTTGACCTGCTGTTCTCACGCTTTGGCGTCATGTTCTTTGACGACCCCTACGGCGCCTTCGCGCACCTGCGCGGGGCCATGGCGCCCGAGGGTCGCCTGGCCTTCGCCTGCTGGCAGCCCCTGGCGGACAACCCCTGGACTGCGGTGCCCCTGAAGGCGGCGCTCACGATTCTGCCACCTGCCCCGCCACCGCCGCCGCGCAGCCCCGGACCCTTCGCCTTTGCGGAACCGGCCTACGTGGAAGACATACTGCACAAGAGTGGCTGGAGCAATGTCTCGGTGCAGCCGCGGCAGGTGGAAATGCGCTGGCCCGATGGCGGCGGCTTCGAAACCACGGCGCGGGAGCTGGTCAAGATGAGCCCCGTGGGGCGGCTGCTGGCAGAGGTGGACTACGAAACCCGCCAGAAGGTGTACAGCGCCTCGGAAACGGTGCTGCGGGAGTATTACGAGGAAGGTGATGGTTTGAATCTGGAGGGAGCCGTGTGGCTGGTCACGGCTGACAACGGGAAGCCATGATCCCCACAATCGGAACCCCCTTCTCTGACTCGGCCACCCGGGTCCTGCTCTGCGGCGCCGGCGAACTGGGCAAGGAAGTCGTGATCGAACTGCAGCGCCTGGGCGTCGAGGTCATCGCCTGCGACCGCTACGCCCACGCCCCGGCGATGCAGGTCGCGGATCGCAGCCACGTGTTCTCGATGCTCGACGGCGAGCGCCTGCGTGCCGTGATCGAAGAAGAGCAGCCCCATTTCATCGTCCCGGAAATCGAGGCCATCGACACCGCCACGCTCGAAGCGCTGGAAGGCGAAGGCTTCACCGTGGTGCCCTCGGCCCGGGCGGCGCGCCTGACCATGAACCGCGAAGGCATTCGCCGCCTCGTCTCGGAAAACCTGGGCATCCGCACCTCGCCCTACCGCTTCGCCGACAGCTTTGAGGCCTTTGCAGAGGCGGTGGCGGACGTCGGCCTGCCCTGCGTGGTGAAGCCGGTGATGAGCTCCTCGGGCAAGGGCCAGAGCACCCTGCGCAAGAACGAAGACCTGGAGGCGGCCTGGAACTACGCCCAGGAGGGCGGTCGCGCCGGCGCCGGCCGCGTGATCGTCGAGGGCTGGGTGGACTTCGACTACGAGATCACCCTGCTCACCGTGCAGCACATCGGTGGCGTGAGCTTCTGCGCCCCCATCGGCCACGTTCAGGAAGACGGCGACTACCGCGAGTCCTGGCAGCCCCAGGCGATGGTGCCCGCGGTGCTGCAGGAGTGCGAACAGATCGCCGCCCAGGTCACCGCGGCCCTCGGCGGCAAGGGCCTGTTCGGTGTGGAGTTCTTTAT
>CAXBBA010000449.1:0-2649 GCA_963973805.1 uncultured Halieaceae bacterium
CGTACCAGTCCGTGGGCCGGGAGGTATCAGCGCGCTCCCTTGAAGCCGAAGACGAAACCTCCGCAGAAAGCCTGGTGGTCGGGGGTTCCCGCCTGGTGACGGGGAGCCTGGAACTGCAGCGATACTTTGGCGAGAGCTGGCGCGGGGCGGTGTTTGTCGATGCGGGCGATGCGTTCACCGAGGATTTTCACACCAACGTCGGCGTCGGTTTCGGCATCCACTATCTATCCCCCGTGGGAGCATTGCGCGTGGAGCTGGCCAATCCCGTCACCCGCGACGGCGGCGCCTGGCGTGTGCACATCAATATCGGAGCGGAGTTTTGAGAGTCCTGCGCTGGATTTCGGGTGTGCTGCTCCTGCTGTTACTGGTCCTGGGGCCGGGTCTTCTGCTGTTTACGGAGCTGGGGCTGCGGGCCCTGGCGCTGCTGGCACCGCGCTTCGATGTGGAAATACAGGGCGTCGAGGGAAATCTCGTCACCGGCGCCGGCCTGGCGCAGCTGAGCTACCAGGGCGATGGCGTCCACGTTCAGGCCCGGGGCGTTGAGCTTCGCGTCGACTGGCGTTGCGTGCTGCACTCCACAGTCTGCCTGCGTCGGGTGCATATAGCCGGGCTCGACATTGAGATCGCCGAGAGTGACGAGCCCGCCAAAGCGCTCGCTACGCCGCTGCCCTGGGGTCCCGACACCGAGGTCGACGACCTGACCATTGGCTCCCTGTTGTTTGTATCGGGCACGACGCGGGAACGTATCGACGACATCGCGGTGCGCGGTACCCTGGGGCCTGAGCAGCTGCGCATCGATCATCTGTCGCTGCGGCGCGAAGCCGCTGCATTGAGCGCCAGCGGCACACTGCGTCCCTCCGGGGAATGGCGCGTGGCATCGCAGCTGCAGCTCGCGGATCTGCTGCCCGATCCGCAGCAGCTGACCTTGCCCGGGGACTACCAGGTGTCGGCGCAGGGGGATCTGTCCTCTCTGAAAGCGTCGCTGGTAGCCCCCGACAAACCTCAATTGCGCCTCGAGTTGCAGCTGCGCAAGGGGGATGAGGGTCTGGCCATCACCGGGCAGGGCAACGGTCTCGAAACCCTGCTCGCCGATCCCGCCATCCTGCGCGGGGTCGAAGCCCGGGGAGCGCTGACCTTCGCCGCGGCGCTCCTGCCCGCGGGGGACATGGATGTGCAGTTCTCCCAGGAGCTCGCCGGGATCGAGGCCGAGCCCCTTACTGCGAGCGTGGCGCTTCGGTCCCGGGACTCCCGGTGGCGACTGACCCAGGCGCAGCTGCAGCGGAACGACAACCCGCCGCGCATGGAGGTCTCCGGGCTCCTCGGGACCCTCGACGATCTCGCTCCGGAGCTGCAGCTGTACTTTCGGGACCTTGCTCCCGTCGCCACTCTCGGCCTGCCCCTGGAGCGCCTCGGCGGCGCCGCGTCGCTCAAGTTCGCGATGGCCGATGTGGCCGCGAGCTGGCAGCTGCAAAGCGATGCGCTGGTGCTGGATGCGGGCGACCGGCGCTACGCGCTCAAGGCCGCATTGCGGGCCGCCGCGGAGCGCCTGCCCGTCGGCTCGGCGCAGGTGCGGGGGCCGGGTCCTGGCGGTGAAGCCCTGACCGTCGCCTATGAGCGTGCCCCGGACCCCGGTGCTGCGGCGCGGCTGTGGTCCCTCGAGGCGCTGCAATACCAGGATCTGACGCTTGGCACGGCGGAGCTCGAGCTGGTCCCCGGGGACGACCTGACGGTGCAGCTGCGCACGGAAGGTGATATCGCAACGCTGCTTCGGCTGCGCAGTCACGAGGTCCCCACGGGGGCGGAACTGTTCATCGAGCCCTTTACCGTCGTCTATGGGGGCCAGACGGTGCGCAGCGAAGCACCGCTGCGGGGCCGATGGCTGCGGGACGCCTCGCTGCTGGAACTGGATGCGCTGTGCCTTGCCTGGCGCGATAGCGCGCTCTGTGGTGAAGGCCTGCGCCTGGGACAAGAGGGGGAGTTGAATCTCGCGCTGAGCGTGGATGAAGATTACCGCGGCGATATCTCGGGGAAACCCTTCTCCGTGACGGGAACGGGGCAGGGGACCGTGGCGCTGCGCTGGAGCGACGGTGCTGTGGACTACGCCGATCTGGACCTGGATTTCTCCCGCCTGGCTTTCGATGCTTTCGTCGCAGCAAACACCTCGGCCCCCGTAAGCTTTGAAACCGCCCGTCTGCGGGGCCACCTCGATAGCGAGGGAGAGACCCTGTCCCTCGAGCTGCTGTCAGCGCGCATGGGCAACCTGAATGGGGAGTTTGCCCGCCGGGCCGGTGCGCTGGACGGGCAGCTGCGCCTCGATGAACTGGCGCTCGCGGCGCTGGACGACCTGGTGCCCGAGCTCCAGCTGCGCTCCGGGCAGATCGACGGCAGCGTGCGGATAACGGGTACACAGGCGCAACCGCTGTTCCAGGGTGAGCTCCGGCTGCGGGACGGAGCCGCGACCCTGAGTTCCCTGGATACGGATCTCACCGAGGTGCGCCTCGATCTGAACGGCGATACCCAGTCCCTGAACCTGGACGGCGCGGCGCGACTCGGCGGTGGTCCCCTCACCGTGCAGGGGCGTTGCTGCGAGGATGAGCGCTTTCACCTGAGCCTGCAGGGGGAACGGAATCGCCTGCGCCACACCCTCGG
>CAXBBA010000450.1:0-2643 GCA_963973805.1 uncultured Halieaceae bacterium
CGCTGCTGGCGGCCGTGGCGCGGCGACCCCGCATCGAGCTGCGCTGTCCCGCGCGGGTAATGCATGCCCGCGCCGACGCCGCAGGCATGGAGGTCGGGCTCGAAGACGACACGCTGCGCGCGGACCTGCTGGTGATCGCGGATGGTGCCGCCTCGGCGCTGCGCGAATCCCTGGGGTTTTTCACCCGCCGCAAGTCCTACGGTCAGCACGGTCTGATCGCCAACCTGGCCTTCGAGCAGGACCATCGGGGCCGGGCCTTCGAACGCTTCACGGCCAGCGGTCCCCTGGCGTTGCTGCCGCTGGTGCCGACGGCGGAGAGCGACCACCGCATGGCGCTGGTGTGGACGCTGCCCCCCGGGGAGGCGCAGCGTTTGCAGGCGACGGAAGATGACAGTTTTTGCAGTGCCCTGGCCGATGCCTTTGGCCACCGCCTGGGGCGCATCACGCGCGTGGGGGAGCGCCACAGCTACCCGCTGGCGCTGGTCGAGGCCGTGGAACAGGTGCGCCGGCACTGCGTGGTGCTGGGCAATGCCGCCCACTCACTGCACCCCGTGGCGGGGCAGGGTTTTAACCTGGCGCTGCGCGACGCCGCGGCCCTGAGCCGGGAGATTGCGGGCGCGATAGATCGTCAGTGCAGCCCCGGCGACCTGGAGACGCTGGAGTCCTATGCACGCTCCCGCCAAGACGATCAGGATCTCACCATCGGCGCCAGCGATGGACTGCCGCGCCTGTTCATGACCGCGGACCCCCTCGTGTCCCTCGGTAGGGACCTGGCCCTGGCGGGGCTGGATATGTTCCCGCTGCTGCGTCGCCAGTTCGTGCATCAGGCGGCGGGAATGGCGGGGCTGGAGTCCGGACATGGCTGAGCGGGAACAGGGCCGGGGGTCGGACCGGCACGTCGATGTGGCCATCGTGGGCGGGGGAATCGCCGGCCTGGCCACGGCGGTGGCGCTGGCAGGCCAGGGCCTGTCCCTGGCGCTGGTCGAAGCGCGGGAGCCCGCGGGCCTGCCCGCCGTCGATGGGGCAGAGGCGGACCCCCGGGCCTTTGATGCGAGGGTCAGCGCGCTCACGGGCCGCTCCGTGGCCTTTCTGGAACGGCTCGGGGTGTGGCCCGGGATTGCGGCGGCGCGAAGCTGCGCCTACCGCCACATGACGGTCTGGGACGCCGACGGCACCGGCCGCATCGATTTCGATGCGCGGGAGGTGGCGGCGCCCAGCCTGGGGACCATCGTCGAGAACGGCCTCATTACGGGGGCGCTGCTGGAGCAGGCCCGGCGCCTCGGGGGGCTGCAGATGCTGGCGCCCGCCGCGGTGGCAGATCTGGAGCGCCATGGCTCTGCTACCATCCTGGTGCTCGATTCGGGGGAGCGTCTGGGCTGTGACCTGCTGGTCGCGGCGGACGGTGCGCTGTCCCCCACCCGCGAGCGCCTCGGCATGCGTACGCGGGAGTGGGATTACGAGCACCGGGCCATCGTGAGTACGGTCAGCTTTGCCAGGGCCCACGAACACACCGCGTGGCAGCGCTTTCTGCCCACGGGGCCGTTGGCGCTGCTACCCCTGCAGAGCGCTGATGATCGCCTCTGCTCCATCGTGTGGTCCATCGACGAGGATCGCGCTGACGAGCTGCTGGCTCTGGACGACGCCGCCTTCTGTGCGGCGCTCACCGAGGCCAGCGAGGGTGTGCTCGGCGACGCCCGGGAGTGTGCGCCGCGCTACGGCTTTCCCCTGCGTCAGCGCCATGCGGTGGACTACGTGCTGCCCGGCGTGGCGCTGGTCGCCGATGCAGCGCACACCATTCACCCCCTGGCGGGGCAGGGAATCAACCTGGGGCTGGCGGACGTCGAGGTGCTGGCGGAAGAGCTCCGCAGCGCCGTAGGCCGGGGGCTGAGCCCGGGCCGCCTCGATGTGCTCCGTCGCTACCAGCGGCGCCGCAAGGCGGATAACCTGGCGATGATGGCGGCGATGGACGGCTTCAAGCGTTTGTTCGGCGAGCAGGCGCTGCCCCTGCGCTGGCTGCGCAATCAGGGCCTGCGCAGCGTGAATGCCATGCGTCCGCTGAAGCGGAGTCTCATTCGCCGGGCCATGGGTGTGGCATAACACGCATTGAGTTTTCGCCCTTCGCGGCTAGAATTGCTATCCGCGGTGGTGGAGCGCTTTAGGGGCATCCGCAATCACGGGCAGAACCGGGAGAGGGCTGCTGACGCAGCAGGTGCTTCCCGGACCCCAGGTATTTTTGCTTTGTTGAGGACACATTATGAGTCAGGTACTTCCTGAGCTTCGCTACGCCCGGAGCCACGAATGGGCGCGGATTGAAGATGACGGCACCGTCACCGTTGGTATCAGCGATCATGCGCAGGAAGCACTGGGCGACGTGGTTTTCGTGGAGCTTCCCGAGGAGGGCGCGGACCTCTCCGCCGGTGACGAGGCGGGCGTGGTGGAATCGGTGAAGGCGGCCTCGGACATCTATGCCCCGGTGTCGGGCAAGGTGATCGCGATCAACAGCACCCTCGAAGATGCCCCCGAGACGGTGAACAGCGACCCTTATCAGGATGGATGGTTCTTCCGCCTGCAGCCCGAGGATGTCGCCGAGGTGGAGTCCCTGCTCCTCGACGGCGAGGCCTACCAGACGCACTGCGACGCGGA
>CAXBBA010000451.1:0-2640 GCA_963973805.1 uncultured Halieaceae bacterium
CGAGGCATTCGCGTATGTGCTCGACGATATCCTTCTGGTTCACGTCGCAGTGCATGGTGAGTTTCAGACCCAGCTCCCGGGCGCGGGCGAAGACATCAGCGAACTTGGACGGAGGGTTGTCTTTCTCGTCGGAGTCCAGACCCACACCGATGAGCTTGTCCAGATGCGGCTCGGCCATGGCCAGGTGCTCCGCTGCCGATTCCGCGCTCATGTCCCGCAGGAAACACATGATCAGGTTGCTCTCTACACCGAGTTTGGCTTCGGCGTCGCTCTGAGCGCGGGCGATGCCATTGATCACCGTGTCAAAGGCAATGCCGCGAGACGTATGGGCCTGGGGATCGAAGAACGGCTCAACGTACACCACGTTCTGCGCTGCGGCACGGCGAAAGTAGTGCATCGTGAGGTCGTAGAAGTCCTCTTCGGTGCGCAGCACATCCATCGCCGCGTAATAGATTTTCAGGAAGGATGGCAGGTCGTGGAAATCATAGGCGGCGACCACCTCGGCGGGCGTGGCGTACTCCAGTTCGATGCCGTTGCGCGCTGCCAGGCTGAAGATATGTTCCGGCTCCAGGGTGCCCTCAAGGTGGACGTGGAGCTCCGCTTTCGGTAGTTGCTGAATAAAGTCCTGGGTTACCGCCGTCATGGGTTCTCCGTCATCTGGGGGTCGGGGCGCGGCTATCGCGCCAATCTGGAAACACTCGCAAAGAGTATGCCATTGAATGGGAAAAGCGCCTACGTGGGGCCACCCTGTTCGGGGCAGGGGCCGATGTCCGCTGCCCCGGGATTGAGGCTCAGGCGCGCTGCTTCATGGCGCTGATCGGCACCGCAGTTGATGGCCTGCCACAGCGTTGCATACTCGCCAATGGTGGGGGCGGTCGATGAGTGACCCCAGGCATGGCTGAGCAGCGCCTCCAGGGCCGTTGTGGCAGCGGATTCGCCGTGCAAGTACGCGCCGAGTTCCGGTTCCCGGCTCTGCTCCGCGAGACGCCGGTAGAGCAGATCGAGGCATCGGGCGCTGTCCTGCTGCCGAGCCGCGCTACGGTAATTCAGGCGCATCTGTCGCCGCTGCCGCTGTTTGCCCAGCCCCTCGCGCAGCCATCGTATCGGGCCACTATTGCGCAGCCCATAGAGTGCAATCCCCAGGAGGAGGGCTGCGCCCGCAGCAACGAGGATGCGGGGCGCAGGCCAGTGCCGGGAATCCGCCGGGGACGGGGCATCTACCGGCGCAGCTCCCACCACGGTGAAGCTGTGGGGTGGGATGGAAATCCGCTGAACGTCGCCGCTGCTGCTGTTTCGCCAGTGGTACACAAGCCCGGGCAGTTCGTAGGCACCGGGCTGTTCAAAGGTTATGACCAGTCGTTCTTCGCGCAGCCCTTGCAGACGGCCCCGGTTCTCGCTGTCTTGTACCTGGGGCGGCGCCTGATACAGGGACAAGCCGGGGACCTCGGGCGTGGGAGTGCTGGCGAGCACCATGGCGGGAGCGTCACCGATGCGGTAGCGCCGAATGCGGGTGACCGCGTCGCCCGGCTGATACTCCTCGAGTTCGCCCTCCCAGGACTCCTCTATCGTGAGGGAACTCGCCGTCACCCAGGGCTCGATGCCCTCGACGCCGGGGGGAAGTTCGATGCTCAGGGAACGGCCGGGCAGGGTTACCTCTCCCTCCACATTCCCCGATTCTCCCCCATTGACGGCAATCGCAACGCGAAGATCCGGCAGCGTTACTGCTCCCGGTTCCTGCACAAACAGGCGGTAGCGCCAGCGCTGCATGCTCCAGTCTTCCCCGTCACGACGCTGGGTCTGGTTGTCGGCGAAGGAGGAAACGGGGCGCAGCACCGCTCCGGGGACACGAAAATCCCGGATGCGCGTGCCACGGCTGAACCACCGGGGGGTTGCGACTTCCACAGCGATGATGATCGGGCTTCGTGCATAGAGCGGCGGTGGGGTTTCCACCACCAGTTCCACGCTCAGGCGCTCCTCGTCGATGAGCTGCTGCAGCGTGGTGGCGAGGGTGCCCGGGGCATGGAGAAGGAGACTCAGGTACAGCAGTGCCGAAGCCAGCAAACGAGGGAGCGGACAGGCCAATGGGCTCATGGCCGGCGTCCCTCGCGTTGTTCCAGCTGCAGGTAGAACTTGGTGGCAAGGAATTCCGAGGGGTTGCGCTGCACCTGGCGCAGCCACATTTGCGTGAGCGCGGGGTCCTGCAGAAGTTGGTCGGCGCTGAGTTGTTCCTGTTCCACGAATGCGCGGCGCTCGTCGCCCTCGGAGGAGCGGGGTCCGTCGTCCTGCTCGGAACTCATGTCCCCCATCTCTGCCGTCTGGCTCTCGGACAGCTCGCGATTGGCGTCGATGAGCCCCTGAACGATGGGCAGATTCACTGCGGAGGCGGGGTGGTCGGGATAGCGATCCCGGAGCTCGAGGTACGCGTCCCTGGCATCGAGGTATTCCCGCGCATGGGCAAGGGCGTTGGCGCGGGCGAGGAGGGAGTCCGCGTCCTGGTACTGGCTGAAGTAGGTGGCGGCGCCGCTGAAGTCCTGGGCGGCGTACAGGCTCATACCTTTCCAGCGTGGGTTGCTGAAGCTCCGTGCGGCGCGATCGTAATAGCCGAGCTGGAACCACAGGCGTCCCTGCTGATCCGGTGTT
>CAXBBA010000452.1:0-2635 GCA_963973805.1 uncultured Halieaceae bacterium
GCGGCGATGATGCCATCCAGAGCGGCGATGAGCGTGTTGTCGAGCTTGTCTGCGGGGTAGCCGAGGCCGGCATAGGAGGCGCTCAGCATGGGGCGAAAACGGTGGAAGAGGCTGGCGACGGTCTCGACGGGTAGAGCGACGATGGCATCGACGGTGTCGTTGTAGCGTTCATAGCCCGAGGCATCGATACGGTAACCCCGTTCATCGCCGGCCACCGGGAAGCTTCCCTCGGGACGTGGAATATTGAGGGTGCGTCCGGGTGCGAGGCCCCGGGCGACCTGATCCAGGGCGCTGGTGCCCCGGTCCAGAAGATAGGGGGCTGCCAGGGCGCTTTGCACCGCACCGGTGATCGGTAGGTCGCTCTCGGCCAGGGCCTGCCGCAGTTCCCCGTCAAGTTCCTCCGGCGTGGGTGGTGGGGGTACTTCGTCTTCAACGAGTGCCGGTGGTTCCGGGACGTCCTCGACGACGACCGTCGGGATGTCAGGCGCAGCGGCGACAGGATCTGCGGGCTCCGGTTGTGGAGCCACTACCGGTGCGGGAAGGGGAGCCTTTATCGCCTGGGACGGCGTTGCCTCTGTTTCTTCGTCATCACCGCCCGGCGCCAGAAGCCAGGCGCCTGCGGCGAGTATGATCACCGCGATCGCCGTTATCAGGGTCTGGGTGCTGTGCCTGCCCCGTTCACTGTCACCGCTTACTCTGTCTTCCCGGGATGCCTGCATGGGTACTGCTCCACTCGTGTCCGTAGCTTTAGAGTGTAGGACATGGACATAGTTCTACGAAAGAAAACCAATCGCTAATTCCGCCAAGGGGGCAGGGCGTAGCTTCGAGACTAGCGCCGCCGTGGAGGAAGGTCCGGTTTGGCGTAGGCCATGCGCTGGAGCAGCGTAGCGTCGTAGTAGCTGTCCAGGCCCGCCAGGGCGACGGTACCGGCGGCGGCGGGGTCCAGGGCCCCGTCTTCTGTCAGCGCGTCCTCAGGCAGGTGCAGATGCTGGACTTCACCGATCACCAGATGCGTACCGTTGACTGCCAGCTCCTGCTCGTCGATCAGGCGCAGGGCCATGCGCACGCGGGACTCGCCGACGAAGGGGGCGGGCCAGCCCTGTTCCCAGCACTCACTGAGCCCCGTGGCGGCGAATTCCGATTCTCCGCGAGGATAGCGCGCCGCCGTTTGATGGGCCGCATCGATCATGGCGTGGCTGACGTGATTGATCGTGTACACGCCGGTGCTGCGGATATTGTCCAGCGTGTGGCGTTCGACGGAATCGGGGCGAAACACGAGGGCCAACAGGGGTGGGTGGGAGCCGATGTGCACCAGGGAGCTGACGATCGCCAGATTGGATCTGCGTTCGGTGTCGACGGTGCCCACCAGGTTGGCGGACTTGAAACCAGACAGGGAGTTGATCAGCGCCGCGCGACGGCGCTGGTCCATGGCATCGATGGCACCGCGGTCAAGATCCACGGTGGCCACCCAATAGTCCGGTGACTTTCCGGGAGGCGCGCTCCCGTTCATGGCCGTCATTTCTCATCGGGTTTCCTGCATGGAAGCTCTATTTTTTCGGAGGGGGGCTGCGCCACGAGGTTAGCCATCCATCTCGTCGAGCACGCGGGCCTGAGCCGCCGCGATACGCGCCACCGGAACCCGGAACGGGCTGCAGCTGACGTAGTCCAGGCCCAGGTCGTGGAAGAAGCCGATGGAGCGGGGGTCGCCACCGTGTTCCCCGCAGACGCCATACTTGATGCCTTTCTTCACGGCACGGGACTCGTCCACCGCCATGCGCACCAGGCGGCCGACGGCGCGCTGGTCCAGCGACACAAAGGGATCGTTCTCTATCAGTCCGGACTTCAGGTACTGGGGAATGAAGCGTCCGGCATCGTCGCGGGAGAAACCGTAGGTCATCTGCGTGAGGTCGTTGGTGCCGAAGCTCATGAACTCCACCTCCGGCGCGATGCGGTCCGCCCCCAGGCAGGCCCGGGGCGTTTCCATCATGGTGCCGACGCGGTAGCGCAGGGACACGGACTTTTCGCCCGTGAGCTTGCGGATGCTGCGATCGATGATGTCGCTGATAAGGCGAATTTCGCGCACGTTGATGACCAGGGGGATCATGATTTCCGGATGGGGGTTCAGGCCTTCCTCGCGCGCCTGGAGGGCCGCGCCGATGATGGCGCGGATCTGCATGCGTGTGATTTCGGGGTACACCACGCTCAGGCGACAGCCGCGGAATCCCAGCATGGGGTTGACTTCAACCAGGTCATCGCGGGCCGCGAGTACTTCGGCAACCGGTTTGCCGAGGCGCTCGGCCAGGGCGCCCACTTCGGCGGTGTCGTGGGGCAGGAATTCGTGCAGCGGCGGGTCCAGCAGGCGGATGGTCACGGGCAGGCCGTCCATCACCCGGAACAGTTCGAGCATGTCTTCCTGCTGGAACGCCTGGAGTTGCACCAGATGTTGTTTGCGTTCCTTCTTGTCCCGGGAAAGGATCATGGCCCGCATGACGTCGATGCGCTCCGCGTCGAAGAACATGTGCTCCGTGCGGCACAGGCCGATGCCCTCTGCGCCGAGCTCCCGCGCTTTGCGCGCATCTTCGGGAGTCTCTGCATTGGCGCGGACCTTCAGGCGACGGTATTTGTCAGCCCAGGA
>CAXBBA010000453.1:0-2631 GCA_963973805.1 uncultured Halieaceae bacterium
CGACCACGCGGCCGTCGCCCGCCGCAAACACCGGAGTTCCCCGCGGTGCCGCGTAGTCCGTGCCGTTGTGGGGGCGAACCGTTTTGTAAATGGGGTGCAGGCGCTTGGGGTTGAAGTTGGAGCTGATGCGCGTGAAGTCCACGGGAGCCATGAGGAATGCCTTGCGCATGCTCACACCATCGGCGTTGTAATAGCTGGCGACCCCGTTGCTGTCGATGTAGCGGAAGGCGTCGAAGCGCTCGCCGCGGTTGGTGTAGGACGCCGCGAGCACCTGGCCGTCGGCATACTTTTCGTCGTCCAGGTAGAGCTCTTCGAAGAGCACCTCCATGGTGTCGCCGCGCCGCGGGTCGAGGGCAAAGTCGATGACGCCGCCGAAGATGGTGGCCACTTCCATGATCAGGTTGCTGGACATGCCGGCGCTGCGCCCGGCGAGGAACAGTGAGGATTCGATCTCCACCGTGGCCCAGCGTTGGCGAAGCTCGGGCTCGCGGGTGATTTGCTCCGACGAAAAACCACCGTCCATGCGCCGGTAGACCATGGACTGGAGTCCATCGATCGTATGGCGAACGGCGGCGAGGGCTCCGCTCTCGTCACGCATGAAGGCCAGGGTCTGTCCCGGAAAGATGCGTTCCAGGCTGCGGCCCTGGGGGGCGGTGTTGACGATCTGGTAGACGTCCTGAGTCGAAAAGCCTGCGCGCTTGAACAGCAGGGAGAGGTTGTCTCCGCTGCGTACGATGAACTCTTCCCAGGGCTGGCTTTTCGGCGGCGCGGGCTCTGCCTTGATTGCGTCGACGGCGCCGGCGAGTTCCTCGCTGGCGATCGCGGCCTCCGTCGGCTTCACGCTCGGGGTCTGGGGCAGCGCGGCATCGTGGAGTGGTTCCTCCGCTGAGGAACGTTTTGCTTTGACATCCCCGGACGGCGTGACGGCAGCACCGATGGCTACCAGCGCCGACAGGGCCGCTACCGCCAGTAGATGGTGGTGCGAAATCCCCTGACGCTCGCCCTTGGGCGTCGCCCCTCGCTGTGCTTTTCTCTGGAAAATCATGCTGATGCCCGCTAAACCAGCGAAGAAGTATATATAAAAGCGCGGCGTTTGAAACTGTGAGGAATTTCACCCCTTGCGTTCACCGATGGGTGCGGTAATGTCGCCACCCCCAAAAACCCGAATTACGACGGCGCCGAGGCCGGAAAGAACCATGAGTAGTGCTCTGATTGCGGATTTGCAGGCCCGGGGCCTGGTGTTCCAGATGGCTGGCGAAGATCAACTCCCGGCCTGGCTCGACGAGGGTCCGCGCACCCTCTACTGCGGTTTCGATCCGACGGCGGACAGTCTGCACATCGGCTCCCTTGTTCCGCTGCTGATGCTGCGCCGCTTTCAGTTGGCGGGGCACCGTCCCATCGCCCTGGTCGGCGGTGCCACGGGGCTTATCGGAGACCCGAGCTTCAAGGCTCAGGAGCGGCAGCTCAATACGCCCGATGTGGTGGCCGGCTGGGTGGATAAGCTTCGTGCCCAGGTGTCCCGTTTTATCGATTTCGATGCCGGGGATTCCTCGGCGCTCGTGGTCAACAACCTCGACTGGACCCGGGAGCTGGATATCCTTACCTTCCTGCGGGATATCGGCAAGCACTTCTCCGTGAATGCGATGATCCAGAAGGAGTCCGTCAAGCAGCGCCTCGAGCGCGAGGGCGCGGGGATCAGTTTTACGGAATTCACCTACATGATCCTCCAGTCCTATGACTTTGCCGAGCTCTATCACCGCCACGGCTGCGGGCTGCAGCTGGGAGGGTCGGATCAGTGGGGCAACATTACCGGGGGCATCGATCTCACGCGCCGCCTGCACGGCGGGCAGGTGTTCGGCCTGACCATGCCGCTTATTACTAAGGCCGACGGCAGCAAGTTTGGCAAGACGGAAGCGGGCACTGTATGGCTCGATCCCGCGCGGACGTCGCCCTACAGCTTTTATCAGTTCTGGCTTTCCGTCGCGGATGCGGACGTCTATCGCTTCCTTCGTTACTTTACGTTCCTCAGTGTCGCCGAGATCGAGGCCATTGAGGAGGCGGACCGGGAGCGGGCCGGGCGGCCGGAGGCCCAGCGCATTCTCGCAGAAGAGGTGACGCGCCTCGTCCACGGGGACGATGGATTGCAGGGGGCCCAGCGCATCACCGAAAGCCTGTTCAGCGGCGATCCGGCAACGCTCGCGGAGTCGGATCTTGAACAGCTGCGCCTCGATGGCCTGCCTTCGGGTGCCCTGAATGACGCGGAGCTGCCGGAGACTCTGACTCAGTTGCTGGCCGATTGCGGGTTGGCGGGGTCCGGCAAGCAGGTAAAGGATGCGCTGCAGCGCCAGGCGGTGATCGTCAACGGCCAGGCCTGTGGCATGGAGGACAACGGCGCGCCCGCGGCGGTGTTCGCGGCGCAGAAGGCGCTGTACGGGCGCTTCTATCTCGTGCGCCTTGGCAAGAAGAAGTACCACCTTTTCGAGCGTTCCTGAGCGTTCCTGAGCGCTCTGGCGAGGCTCATGTAATTTTTTTGAAATAAGTGTTGCGTGGCGATTCGCGCTGCGTATAATACGCCCCCTCGCTGACCTGCACGGTCACGGGAATTACCCCAAGCCCAGCGCTTTGGGGAGT
>CAXBBA010000454.1:0-2630 GCA_963973805.1 uncultured Halieaceae bacterium
CAGTGAATAACAGTCTGAGTCTGACGATCAGGCGCGCGCATACTAGCCGTATTTCCACAGAGTTGCAATGCGTGAGGGGGAGTGTTTTTAAGAGCGGACAGGTGCCCGGGGGCTCGAGGTGTGTCCGCCAGTCCGCTCTTGGGGGGTGGCAGTCGATGAGGCAAGAGGTTTAGCCCAGTCCGCCTGCCATTGGCGCCTAGGCGACTATGGCGCCCCACCCTGCGGCTCCCAGCAGGACAAACGTGGGGAGAATGCTTAACAGGAAGCCCGGCCCACGTTTGGACGGATCTTTCCCATAGGAACTCGCGTACAGAAAGCGGCCCAGCAGATAAACGGCGCCAATTGCAGCAATGATCATGGGGGGCCAGTACGCCGCTGCCAGCAGCAGAGCCGGCAAGAAGCAGACTAGCTGCTCGAGAGTGTTCATCTGCACCCGAAAAGCCCGGTCAAACATCTCGTGGCCCGAGGTGGCTGGTGCGGTGACACCGTATTTTCCCCGGGCTCGCCCTACCATGACGCCGAAATACAGAAACTGGAAGATAGCGAGGACTGCAACAATATGAACGTAGTTCATGATATCTCCTTTCTATGGAACACCGAATTATTGGTAGAGTTTTAGCCAGAAGCTTACCCGACGCGGCGATGCCCCTCGCTGTTCGCCGCTGCTGCCGGTGTGAAAGGCGAATAGCATGGAACACACCCTTTTTCTAAGGTCTGTTTTTTGCGTCTCGCCTGGCCCGTTTGGTCAGTGGCTGACCATCTGCACCGACGGTGCTTTTGGGCTGTTCCCCCTTTGCCGTCTTTGACGCGCGGCTGCGAGCTATCAGCGACAGGGTTTGTGCGTCGCGCAGTTTGATAGCGTTCTTCTCAAGGGTGTCCAGCTCTTCAAAGCTGTATAGGTCCTTCTTCAACTTTTCTATTCTATTCACGCTGAGCTCAAATGGGGGAGTGGAGGGGAGGTGGGACAGCAAGTGTCGGATGCTCTGGAATTGCGAGTATGACACAGTGCCCGAAACACGGTTGCGTAGGATTGCAGGGTTTGGGCCGGGCTCGAACCGGCGGTGCAATGATCAGCGGTAGGGAATAGTGGGGTTTTTTGGCCCTTTAAACCCACCGCTGATATGAGCTACCCTCGCGCCCCACGCGACAGGCAGGCTCGGGAGCGAAAAGGCTCTGAAGTGTCGACTATCGCTCCAGACGGTCACTATCCGCTGATTCCCACTATTCAAACAGATTGTACGCGGGCCAGGCGCCTCCGCTACATGAGGCGTTCTGTTCACTATCATGTCCACGGCAAAATCATCGACTCTGGGTCAGGCACCCCTGGTGCGCCGTCTGACTGATCTGGGGCTCGCGTCTTCACTGCCGAGCAAGCGTGTGTTTGCCAATGAGCTGGCCGATCTGATCGACATCTCTGACGCCATCACTCTGTCCGAATTCTTCACAACGCTCGACAGCATCTGCGCGCGCGGTGAGCCCGCCGACACCGATGCTGCCGATTCGCTCCTTGAGCAGCAGCAGGCGGCGATGGGGACGTTCATTGACGCGAGTTTTGCCCGTGACGACGAGGAGCTATTGATTGCCGGCAAAGCAGCCTTTCGCCTGCCCGTTGCGAACGATGACACGTTGAGCGCAGCCGAGGCGACCGCCAGGTATCAGCGCTTCTACAGCCTGCACCAGAGTGAGCTCGAGCGGCGCGTCGCACAGCTCAGAAAGGCATTGCTGGAGCAGTTGCAGGGTCACAGTGACGCGCTGGCACAGGTCTCGGCGCTAGAGGTGGTCCTGGGCCCCATACTCGTGAAGTATAGTCGCCGCTGTCTGGCAACGTTGCCCAGGCTGGTGGCGAAGCGCTTTGAGCAGTTGCGCCTGGAGCAGTCCCAGCAGGAGCGGGGCGTCGGTGAGCCGGAACTCTGGCTCCAGGAGGGTGGCTGGTTGGCGCGCTTCCACGATGAATTGCAGCAGCTGCTGCACGCAGAGTTAACACTCAGGCTTGAGCCCCTGAAGGGCATGGTGTCCTGCCTCACGCCTGAAGATCCTATACGAGAAAATCCATGACTCGACTTCTCTCCTATGCGGCCTTTGTTACCGGCATGGCCTTGATTGTTCTGATGGCTCGATTGGTGGCCGCCGATGACAGCTTGACCCTTCTGGTCATGCTGCTGATCGCTGCGGCGTACAGCGTCGGCGGTGTGGAGCTCTGGCGTTATCAGCGACATACCGAAGGCCTGCGCCTGGCCCTGGGCGCGCTGGACAGAGCGTCGACAGCGTCCGCTGATGCCCCGGCGCTGGATGCCTGGCTGTCCACGGTGCCCAAAACATTACGTCACGCCGTGCACCAGCGCATTGTGGGGCAGTTTCAGGGGCTGCCTGCGCCGGTCCTGACGCCCTATCTGGTAGGGCTGTTGGTCATGCTCGGCTTGATGGGCACGTTCGTGGGCATGGTCGCCACCCTTGGAGGCGCGGCGCTGGCCCTTGAGGGCGGTACTGAACTCACGGCGATTCGCCAGGGTCTGGCCGCACCGATTCAGGGACTGGGGATGGCCTTTGGCACCTCGGTCGCGGGGGTCGCGGCATCCGCGATGCTGGGTTTGATTGCGACGCTCAGTCAGCGCCATCGACTCCAGGTATCC
>CAXBBA010000455.1:0-2628 GCA_963973805.1 uncultured Halieaceae bacterium
CTTCCAGCACCGGGCCTGCATGGGGAGTAATTGCGTCCTGGGCGAGGGCAACGGGAACCAGAAAAAACAGCGCCAGGGAGCCGCGGCGAAGCATGCAAAAAACCTTTGAAAATGAAGAAACGGGACTCTACGCCCTCACCGTCGCGGAAGAAAGTCCGGGCACCGCCAGCAACGGTTGTGGAATAGTTCTTCGCAGACGGTGCAGGCGCCGCAGCGCTGCTCTAAACTGCCGAACCTATGCAGCCGCAGAAAAGCTCCGAACCCAGCCCCAGAGACGCTACCCATCTGCTACGCGTGGCCACCTACGCCTCGGTACTGACCGCGGTGGTGCTGGTGCTCGCCAAGACCTGGGCCTGGCTCGACACCGGCGCCGTGAGCCTCCTCGCCTCGCTCATCGACTCGATCATGGATAGCGGCGCGTCGCTCCTGAACCTGGTGGCCGTGCGCTTTGCTCTCAAGCCCGCCGATGGCAACCATCGCTTCGGCCACGGCAAGGCAGAAGCCCTCGCCGCGCTGGCCCAGAGCGCGCTCATCTTCCTGTCCTGCGCCTTTCTCGTTGTCGAGGCTGGGGAGCGCCTGATCAACCCCACCCAGCTGGGCGCCGTACACAGCGGTGTGGCGGTGATCCTGTTTTCCCTGGCGGCGACATCGGGCCTGCTCCTTCTGCAGCGCCACGTCATTCGCAGGACCCGCTCCACGGCCATTCGCGCCGACTCGCTGCACTACGCATCGGATGTCGCCGCCAATGTGGCAACGTTGGCGGCGCTGGTGCTGGCGGCCTATGGTGTTCCCAGCGCCGATCCGATCTTCGCCCTGGCGATCGCCGCCTGGCTGGCCCTGTCCACGCGCTCCATTATTCGCGACTCCCTCAATGAGCTCCTCGACCGCGAACTCCCCGAGGAGCAGCGCCAGCAGATCATCTCCCTTGCCCGGGCGCACGACGACGTTGTCGACGTGCACGACGTCCGCACGCGGCGCTCCGGGCGCACTCTGATCATTCAGCTGCACCTGGACCTGGACGCGGAGCTGAGCCTGAAGAGGGCCCATCACATCTCGGCGGAGGTCGAACAGTCGCTGCGCAACGCCCTGCCCAATGCTGATATCGTGATCCACCAGGATCCCGTCGGCATCGCCGAGGAGCGCCACTGGATCGAAACCCCCGACACCGACACCAACACCAATAACGACTCAAACTGAGGAATTTGCCTTGTACTATCGCCAACTGGGAAACACCGACGTACAGGTCAGCCTGATCTCCATGGGCACCATGACCTTCGGTGAACAGAACAGCTACGCCGACGGCGCGGAACAGCTCGCCTATGCCCTGGACCAGGGCGTGAACTTTATCGACACCGCCGAGATGTACCCCGTACCCCCAGATTCTCGCCGCCATCGATGGTTCCCTGGAGCGCCTGCAGACGGATTACGTGGATCTCTACCAGGTGCACTGGCCCGAACGCGTCAGCAACTTCTTTGGCCAGCTGGGGTATCGCCATTACGACAACGACAGCATCCCCATCGAAGAGACGCTGGACGCCCTGAGTGAGGTGGTCGCATCGGGGAAGGCCCGGGCCATCGGCGTGTCCAATGAAACGCCCTGGGGCCTGATGGAGTACCTGCGCCTGGCGAAGGAGCGGAACCTCCCCCGGGTGGTTTCCGTGCAGAACCCCTACAACCTGCTGAACCGCAGCTTCGAAGTGGGCCTGGCGGAGATGGCGATACGGGAGCAGACAGGCCTGCTCGCCTACTCCCCCCTGGCCTTTGGCCTGCTCAGTGGAAAATACGAGGGGGGCGCGCGTCCGGAAGGCGCACGCATCACGCGCTTCAAGCGCTTCGGTCGCTACAGCAACCCCCAGGCCCAGGCCGCTGCGGATGCCTACGTCGCCCTCGCCCGCGAAGCCGATCTCGACCCCGCGCAGATGGCCCTGGCGTTCGTCAATCAACAACAGTTCGTGACCAGCAATATTATCGGTGCGACGACGATGGATCAGCTGCGCCGCAACATCGCCAGCGTCGACCTCACCCTGGGCAAGGATGTGCTCGAGGCCATTGAAGCTATCCACCGCCGCTACACCATTCCGGCCCCCTAGGTGAAGCGTTGCCTGCGCGGGGCGATTGGTCTAGCGTAGGCGCCTCCCGGAATATCAGGAGATACCCCGACCCATGGCGACTTCCTTCGGTTTCGACAGCTTCATCATGCGCTGGCTGTTCGCCGCCCTGCTCGTGTTTGGGACCTACAATCCCACCGCCTATTCCTACGTGGGCTGGCTGCTGGACGAGGGCTTCAGCTTCGGGCCGATACCCGCCATCTGCGGCGTTGCGCTGCTCATCGGCTGGGCGATCTATCTGCGGGCCACTTTCAACTCCCTGGGCCCCTTCGGCCTGGTGCTGGGTGCCTCCCTGTTCGCCTGCCTGATCTGGCTGCTGGTGGACCTTGGAGTCCTGAGCACGGACTCCATGGCCGCATTTACCTGGCTGGCACTGCTCCTCGTCTCCCTCTTGCTGGCGACGGGCATGTCCTGGTCCCATATTCGCCGCCGCCTCACCGGCCAGCTCGACGTGGACGACGTCGAGGACTGAGCGAAATAACGCAGAACGAAAAAAGCCGGGACCCAGGTCCCGGCTTTT
>CAXBBA010000456.1:0-2623 GCA_963973805.1 uncultured Halieaceae bacterium
GATCAAGACCACCAACTGCCTGTTGCTGCCCTCCGCCGAGGAGTTGCCGGCGACCTTCCACGCCCAGGCCTGCATACGCTGCGGTCTGTGCGCCGAAGCCTGCCCCGCGACCCTGTTGCCCCAGCAGCTCTACTGGTATGCCCGCTCCCAGGACCAGGAACAGCTGGAGGAGCACCAGCTGTTTGACTGCATCGAGTGCGGTGCCTGTTCCTATGTCTGCCCCAGCCACATCCCCCTGGTGCAGTACTACCGGGCATCCAAGGCGGCGATCATAGAGCAGCGCGCTGAGGCCGCCAAAGCGGATCGGGCCCGGGAGCGTTTCGAGGCTCGTCAGGCCCGTCTGGAGCAGGCCGCGGCAGAGAAAGAAGCCAAACGCGCCGCCCGCAAGCGCGCCGCGGCCGCCAAGGCCGTGGACGCGGGCGGCGACGACCCCATCAAGGCGGCCATCGAGCGCGCCCAGGCGCGCAAGGCGGCGCAGGAGAGCAATCCCGCATCCGCTGCCGATGCAGCGCAGGAGAAAATCCAGCGCATCGAAGCCCGCCTGGAGAAAGCCCGCGCCAAGCTCGCCGCCGACGATGGCAAAGACGCGACCATTACCGCGGCGCTCACCAGGGCTGTGGAAACCACCGAGAAGAAACTGATCGCCGCCCGGGAAGAGCCCGGTGCTCCGGCGGTCGCCACCGAGGTAGAACATTCGTGAGCCTGCTGGTCGTCACATCGCCCCATGCGCACGGTCCCATGAGCACGCCCCGGATCATGCGCACGGTGCTCCTCGCCACGCTTCCGGGGCTGGCCGCGCTGACCTGGTACTTCGGCCCGGGCACGCTCGTGAACATGCTCTTTGGCGGCCTCGTCGCGCTGCTGTGCGAGGCCCTGGCGCTGCGCCTGCGCAAGCAGGCGATGGCGCCGTTCCTGAAGGACTACAGCGTGCTGGTCACCTCCACCCTGCTGTGCATCGCCCTGCCGCCCTACGCACCCTGGTGGCTCATCGTCGTCGGCGTGGCCTTCGCCGTACTGATTGCCAAGCATCTGTACGGTGGTCTGGGCTACAACCCCTTCAATCCCGCGATGGCTGGCTACGTGGTGCTGCTGATTTCCTTCCCGCTGCAGATGAGCAGCTGGGGTGCCCCGCGCCCGCTCGTCGAGGCCCCCCCCGGTCTGATGGATGCCCTGCGGGCGTGCTTCACCCCCGCGCATTACGACGGGGTGACCATGGCCACGCCGCTGGATATCCTGCGCCAGAACAGCGGCCAAACCCTGGAAGACCTGTACGCCGCCACGCCGCAGCTCGGGCACTTCGGCGGTGTGGGCTGGGAGGCGGTCAACCTGGCCTTTCTTTGTGGCGGCGTCTGGCTGCTGTATCGCCGGGTCTTCACCTGGCATGCGCCGGTGGCGATGCTTGTGAGCCTCGCCCTGTGTGCGGCGCTGTTCTACGACGAGGGCAGCTCGTCGAGCGGGGGTTCACCCCTGTTCCACCTGTTCAGCGGGGCGACCATGTTCGGCGCCTTCTTCATCATCACGGACCCCGTATCCTCCGCCGTCAGCAATCGTGGGCGACTGATCTTCGGCGCCCTCATCGGAATCCTGATCTACACCATTCGCGTGCGCGGGAATTACCCCGACGCGGTGGCCTTCGCCGTTCTCATCGCCAACTTCTCGGCACCGTTCATCGATCACTACACCCAGCCACGGGTCTACGGCCACGGCGGCGGAGGTTCACAGTGAACGAGACAGGCATCGCCGTCACCCGTAACGGCCTGCTGCTGGCGGGCTTCGCCCTGCTCACGGCGGTGCTGGTCGCGGGCACCTACCTGGCGACGAAGGACAGTATCGCCGCTGCGCAACGAGCGGCGGAGGAGCAGGCGCTGCTGGAGATCATTCCCCGGGACGAGCACGACAACAGTATGCTCGATGACCGCGAGTGGGCGCCCGTGGGCGACCCTCTGCTGCAGCTCGATGCGCCGCGGCCCATCTACCTCGCCCGGCGGGGCGACAGAACCGTCGCCGCCATCATTCCCGCGCGGGCGCCGGACGGCTACAGTGGGGCCATCGACTTTATCGTGGGTGTGCGACGCAGCGGCGAGATCGCCGGTGTACGGGTGCTGCGCCATCGCGAGACCCCGGGCCTGGGGGACGCGGTGGATCACCGCAAGTCGAACTGGATCGATGGTTTTGTGGGGCGCTCCCTGAGCAATCCCGCCCCCGAGGGCTGGCAGGTCAGGAAGGACGGCGGCGTCTTTGATCAGTTCACCGGCGCAACGATCACCCCCCGGGCCGTGGTCAATGCCACCGCCCGCGTACTGCGCTATGCGCAGGAGAACCGGGCGCAGTTGTTCCCGGAACAGGAGTAGGCATGGCTGGCGGCAACTATCGCGACCTCACGATCAACGGGCTGTGGAAGAACAACCCGGCGCTGGTGCAATTGCTGGGCCTGTGCCCGCTGCTGGCGGTCACGGGCAGCGTTGTGAATGCCCTGGGCCTGGGCCTGGCCACCTGTCTGGTGCTGGTGGCGTCGAACACGACGGTGTCCCTGATTCGAAATATCACCGCGGATGCCGTGCGCCTGCCGACCTTTGTCATGATCATCGCCGCCTCGGTGACCTGCATCGAGCTGCTGATGCAG
>CAXBBA010000457.1:0-2616 GCA_963973805.1 uncultured Halieaceae bacterium
GACACACGACGCATCGCCATGTGGTCCGGCCCGCGCAATATCAGTACAGCGATGATGCGGGCCTTCGAGAACCGGTCTGACTGCGCGGTGGTGGACGAACCGTTCTACGCCGCCTACCTCGCCACAACGGGGCACGACCACCCCGGGGGTGACGAGGTGATCGCCAGCCAGAGCGTGGACTGGCGCGAAGTTGCCGATGCACTGACCTCGGACACGCCCGCACCGGTGTACTACCAGAAGCACATGACGCAGCATCTGCTGCCGGGCATGGACCTGGCTTTTACGGACCAGCTGGAAAACTGCTTTCTGATTCGCGATCCGCGACGGATCATCGCTTCCTATGCCCGGGTGCGGCCGAACTTTGTCCTCGAAGAGCTGGGCTTTGAGCAGCAGCTGGAGCTGTTTCGCCGCGAGGCGGATCGGCGGGGCGAGGCGCCGCCGGTGCTGGATGCGGCCCTGACCCTGGCAGATCCCGAAGGTGTATTGCGCGCATTGTGTGAGCGCCTTGCGCTGCCTTTCAGTGAGGTGATGCTGAGCTGGCCGGCGGGCCCCCGGGACAGCGATGGGGTCTGGGCGCCACACTGGTACAGCGCGGTGTGGGCATCGACGGGTTTTGCGGCGCCGGAGTCCGGTGCGGCGGATGAAGTGACGCTGACCGCTGAACAGGAAGAACTGTGGGAGCGAGCGGAGCAGATCTACCGGGAGATGCGCCCGCACGCCTTCGGCGATCAATGATCGATCGCCGAAGGCTTGTGCTGGCACGGCCCCATGGCGACCGCAGCGACGTTCAGTTGGCGCTGCGCACCCAGTTGCTGTCTTCGCTGACACCGCCGTGCTGACGTGCCCGCGGGTGCAGTCGAGCCATGTGGCGCTCCACGGCAACCTCGTCCCCTTCGGGCTTCTGGAACCGTATGGCGCGCAGGAATGCGGCGAGGCTGTTGCGACGCTCGTTGCGGTCCAGTCTTTCGCTTGCAGATACCATGATGACAAATCCTCTCACTTACAGGCTTAGCATAAATTTAGGACGGCGGGTCACAAGGAAAAATTCCCCAATTTGAGTGTGAAAAATCCGCACAGGGAATGTTCAGAAGCTTCTCAGACCCTGCCATGGTTTTCTTGGGGCAGACGCTGACGTATTCTGGCGAAATCTGTCTCCAACCTTGTCCGGGCTGTTTGCCGGGCTATTTTTCAGGACGCCGCACCATGTTAGATGCACTGCCTCGCCTTCCCGATGATCCGATCCTCGGCCTCGCCGCCGCCTGTCGTGCTGATCCAAACCCCCTCAAGGTAGACCTGACCGTGGGTATCTATATGAATGAGGACGGCGTTTGCCCCGTTTTCGAAGCGGTACGCCAGGCCCAGGAAGCACTGGTGGCGGAAGAGGTGAGCAAGGCCTACCTGCCGCCGGCGGGTGTGGCGGACTTCAACGAGGGAATGCAGCGCCTCGTGCTCGGCGCCGCCAGCCCCGCGCTGGCGGACGGGCGCGTGAGCAGTATTCAGGCCCCCGGCGGCTGCGGTGCACTGCGCATCGGCGCCGAGATCGTCCAGGCCGCATCCCCCGGTGCGCGGGTGTGGGTGTCCGATCCCACCTGGGCCGTGCACATTCCCCTGTTGGGCAGTGTGGGCCTGCAGTTCGAAAACTATCGCTACTACAATCCCGAAACTCACGGTGTGAACTTCGAGGGCATGGTCGAAGACCTGAAGGCGGCGGGGGTGGGCGATCTGGTGCTGCTGCACGGCTGCTGCCACAACCCCTGCGGTGCCGACCTGTCCCAGGAACAGTGGGGCGTGATCGCCGATATGGCGGAGGCCCAGGGCTTCGTGCCGTTTATCGATATCGCCTATCAGGGGCTGGGGGACGGCCTGGAGGAAGACGCCGCGGGTCTGCGTCAGCTTGCCGCACGCGTGCCCGAGATGATCATCGCCGCATCCTGCTCCAAGAACATGGGGCTGTATCGCGAGCGCACGGGTTGCACCATATTCCTGTGTGCCAATGCGGACGGTGCCGCGGCCGTGCTCAGCCAGGCGAAGGTCGCGGCGCGGCGGGTGTACTCCATGCCGCCGGCCCACGGTGCCCTGCTGGCCGGTCGCGTACTGGCAAATGCGGAGCTCACCACGCTCTGGCACGAGGAGCTGCGAGAGATGTGCGGGCGCATCAACGGCCTGCGCGGCGATCTGGTGGAGAAGCTCCAGGGCGCGACGGGCCAGGACTTCGAGTTCATCCGCAAGGAAAAGGGCATGTTCTCGTTCCTGGGCCTGAGCAAGGATCAGGTGCAGCGCCTGCGCGAGGACCACAGCGTGTACATGCTCGGTTCATCGCGCATCAACGTGGCGGGGGTCAACGCCCGCAATATCGACTATCTGGCGAACGCCATCGCAGCGGTGCTCTGACGCTTCGCGTCGGGGCCGGCTCGCCGGCGCCCGGCGCAGCTTTGCGCAGGGCGGGGGTTTGAGCCAGGGGCTCAGGTCCGCTCTTCGAGTTCACCCCAGCGTTCGATGCGCTCTTCGAGGGCGGGGCCGATGTCCGCCAGTTCCTTGAGTAACGCCTGCACCTCGTCCGCGTCGCGGTCGTAGAAACCCGGGTCGGCGCTCAGGGCTTCGAGTTCCCCCTGGCGC
>CAXBBA010000458.1:0-2609 GCA_963973805.1 uncultured Halieaceae bacterium
AGCGCCTCGGCTGAGCTCTTTCTGTACGGTGCGATGACGGACGAGCATGTGTTCCCTGGGTCCCCACGTGCGTGGGGATGACGGCTGGGGAGGAGAGACCTCACACAAAATTCGTCATCCTCGCGAACGCGGGGACCCAGGGATCGTAGAATCAACCCTGCGACAAACAGGCAAAAAGAACGGCTGTCCCTTCCATGTCTCAACCATGCAGCCCTTCGTCTACATCCTTGCGAGCAAGCGGAACGGGACGCTCTATACCGGAGTGACCTCGGATCTTGCCGGCAGGGTATCCCAGCACCGATCAGGCAACGTGCCCGGTTTCACCGCCCGGTACGGCGTGCGGACGCTTGTTTATTTCGAACAACACGTCTCGATGGACAGCGCGATCAGGCGTGAACGGCAGGTGAAGAAATGGCGGCGGCGCTGGAAGCTCGAGATGATCGAACGCCACAACCCGCGATGGCACGATCTCTATGCACACCTGTTTTAAAGGCTCAGTCCTTCGATCTTCCGGGTTCCCGCATGCGCGGGGATGACGGTTGAGGGAGAGCTGGTCCCCATACAAAAATCCGTCATCCCCACGCACGTGGGGACCCAGGGATCACAGGGTAATCTCTGCTGAGACATGAACGGTAAATGAAGGAGTAATCGGCGCGCGGGGCTATCGATTGAGGAAGAGTTATCCCTACCCCAACTCCATCTCAGCCATTGCGATGCGGGCATCGTGGAAGCGCGGGTTCAGGGCGAGGCATTGCTCGTAGCAGGTCCGGGCATGGTCCTTGTTGCTGGCGGCATCGAAAACCTGGCCAAGGGTGAACCACGGCTCCGGATCGGAGGGGTTGAGATAGATGGCGCGGTTCAGGGCGGTAGCGGCGGGTTCCAGCCAGCCTGCTTCGAAGCAGGTCATGCCGAGCTGGCGCTGGTGATCCGCGTCCGCCGGATCAAGCAGGGCGGCCTGGCCAACCAGCTGGGCGGCCTCGTCATGCCGGCCGTTCTGCATCGCCAGGATGCTCTTGACGTGGAGCGAGCGCGGGCTTTCCGGCTGGTCTTTCGTGACCCGCCGATAAAGGTTTTCCAGCCGTGCCGTGCCAATATTCACCACCCGCCCCACTCGGGACGAGCTGTCTTGCGAGGTTCGTTCCATGACGGAACCACCTTACCCTGCCTCGGCCGATAGCACCACCGGAGAGCGTCAGGCATCCAAAATCCGGCCCGCAACGGCGTCCAGCTTGGCGACCAGTTCCGGGTCGCGCGCGTCAGGATGCGTGATCAGGGCATATTGCAACGCATTGTCGCCGCCCTGCTCGTCCACTTCAGGCCGCTTCGCCAGCATCGGGACAACGGCCCGCACAAGGTCGCGGGCCTTTTCCGCGTTACCGGTCAGCACCTTGATGACCTGCTCGACCGTCACGCTGTCATGCTCCGGATGCCAGCAATCATAGTCGGTGACCATGGCAACGGTGGCATAGGGGATCTCCGCCTCGCGGGCCAATTTGGCTTCCGGCATGTTGGTCATGCCGACCACATCACAGCCCCAGGAACGGTACAATGTGCTCTCCGCGAAGGTCGAGAATTGCGGGCCTTCCATACAGATATAGGTCCCGTTCACGCTGTGCGGCAGGCCAAGCGTCCTGCAAGCCTCGACCAGTGCCGCCTGGAGCCTTTCGGCGACCGGATGGGAGAAGGAAACATGGGCGGCGCATCCGTTCGTGAAGAACGTCTTCTCGCGGGCGAAGGTGCGGTCGATGAACTGGTCGATCAGCACGAAATGGCCCGGCGCGTATTCTTCCTTCAACGATCCGACGGCGCTGAGCGAGATGATGTCCGTCACCCCGGCGCGCTTCATCGCGTCGATATTGGCCCGGTAGTTGATCCCGCTCGGGTTCAGCTTGTGGCCACGCCCATGGCGCGGCAGGAAGACCAGTTTCTGGCCATCCAGTTCTCCAAAGAGAAGTTGATCGGACGGCGTCCCGAAGGGCGAGGAGACCTCCTCCCAGCGCGTATTGGAAAGGCCGTCTATCTCGTAAATCCCACTGCCACCGATAAAGCCGAGAACCGCGTCACGCGTCAGTGCCGTCATGGGATGCAACCTTTCTGCAGAAATTATTCGGCTCTCTGCCTAACGGATGGCCGCGCCGTTGCCAACGGCAAAACGCCTCCGGAGGGGGCAGGCTTTCCCGGAACGCGATGACCGGACCACCAGGAGACCAGGAAAGATTCAGCAGAGCTCTGCTTCAAGCCCCCCGCATCCGGGGCCCTTCACCCGTAAGCACCGCTTTTATGAGAAGAAAAATTGATGTTGATCAATTTAAAAGGCTCCCCGATAACTCTCTATTAGGGATTTTAGCTTAACTATATGGAATTGAGTCCACGTAGTGTTACCCGGATGGCCCGGCCCAGCCATATGGAGCGCTACTTCCGGAGTTTTGAAACAGACTTCCAGCGCAGCAGCAGGCAGGCATCGGGCCAAAACTTTCCCTCCTATCCCGCCAGTCCACGCAGCAGCCCCATTGCACGAAGACTCCTTCGTTGACGAGCGCCATGAACCTGTATCTCGATCGTTTTTTTGCCCCGATCCAAGAGGCTTTTGAGCCAGCCAATGCCCTGCC
>CAXBBA010000459.1:0-2607 GCA_963973805.1 uncultured Halieaceae bacterium
CCCCCACGCCTTCGACCGCCTGTATCTCGTGGGACCGACGGTGCAGAAGTCCGAGGACGGTGGCAAGACCTTCGAGCCCATGCCCCACCCGGCGCAGCACGGCGATATGCATGCCATCGTCTTTCACCCCACGGATCCCGACTACATCATGATGGGCACCGATGGCGGTCTGTACGAGAGCTTTGATCTCGGCGCGACCTGGCGCTTCATGGAGAACCTGCCCGTCACCCAGTACTACAAGCTGGCGGTGGATGACGCAGAACCGTTCTACAACATCTACGGTGGCACCCAGGACAACAACACCCAGGGCGGCCCCTCGCGCACCGACACCGTGCACGGCATTCGCACGGCCGACTGGCGTGTGGTGCTCGGTGGCGATGGACACCAGCCGGCCACGGAGCCGGGGAACCCCGACGTGATGTATGCCCAGTGGCAGCAGGGCAATCTGACGCGCGTAGACGTGCCCACGGGCGAGTCTGTGTACATCAAGCCTCAGCCCGCTCCCGGTGATCCGCCGGAGCGCTACAACTGGGATTCACCGATCCTCGTGAGCCCCCACGACCCCGCGCGACTGTACTTCGCCTCGTCGCGGGTCTGGCGTTCCGACAACCGCGGTGACGAGTGGACTTCGATCTCCAGTGACCTGACCCGCAACCAGGACCGCATGCAGCTGCCGCTCATGGATCAGTCCTGGAGCTGGGATGCGCCCTGGGATCTGTTCGCCATGTCGGACTACAACACCATCACCTCCCTGGCGGAGTCGCCGCTGCTGGAGGGCCTGCTCTACGCGGGCACCGATGACGGCCTGATCCAGGTGTCCGAGAACGGTGGTGACAGCTGGCGCAAGATCGAAGTCGGCTCCCTGCCGGGAGTTCCCGCTACGGCCTTCGTCAACGATATCCGCGCGGACCTGCACGATGCGGACACGGTGTATGTGGCCCTGGATAACCACAAGTATGGAGACTTCAAACCCTACCTGCTGGTGAGCCGCAATCGCGGCCGCAGCTGGACCTCGATCACGGACGGCATTCCCGATCGTCACTTGGTGTGGCGCGTCGTGCAGGATCACGAGCGCGCGGGCCTGATGTTCGCCGCCACGGAGTTCGGGGTGTTCATGACCCTGAACGGCGGAGACAGCTGGAGCAAATTCAGCGCGGGTATCCCCACGATCTCGATTCGGGATATCACGATTCAGCGGCGTGAGAACGACATCGTTGCCGCCAGCTTCGGTCGTGGCTTCTTCGTCCTCGACGATTACTCGCCCCTGCGGGAACTTGCCGACGATACGCTGGAGCAGGAGGCCGTGCTGTTCGAAACCCGCGATGCACCCTGGTACTTCCAGCGCAAAGTGCTGGGCGCGACGAAGCGGGGCTCCCAGGGCGATCAGCTGTACCTGGCCGAGAATCCCCCCTTCGGTGCGGTGCTGACCTATCACCTGAGCGAAGGCTTCCCGACCCTTGAGACACAGCGCCAGGAGAAAGAGAAGGAGTTCACGGAGGCAGACAAGGCGGTGACCTTCGCCGGCTGGGGTGCGGTGGAAGCGGAGCGCCGGGAGGCGGCGCCCGCGTTGAAGCTGGTCATTCGCGACAGCGATGGCAATGTGGTGCGTCGCCTTGATGCGCCTGCCGAGAAGGGCTTCCACCGGGTGGCCTGGGATCTGCGCCATCCCTACTACGCTTCTGTGGAGACCCCGCCGAACTGGCAGGGCCTGCCGCCACGCGGTTTCATGGCGCTGCCGGGCACCTACAGCGCGGAACTCGTACTGGTGAAAGACGGAACGAGTCGTCGTCTGGATGACCCCGTGAGCTTCGACGTGGAACGCCTCTACGAACCGTCCCTGAAAGGCGCGCCCCTCGAGGAAGTCGACGCGTTCTGGAAGTCCTACGCCGCGCTCTCGGGCCAGGTCAGCGCAGCGCGCTACGTTCTGGAAGATGCGGTCGAAGATGTGGAGACGATGCAGAAAATGCTCGCATCCACCGCTGCGGCTCCCGGGGACATGGACGCCCAATTGCATTCCCTGCGCCAGGAGCTCTACGACCTGGACCAGGAACTCACCGGCGACAAGTCCCGGGCCGAGATCGGTGACTACGATGTGCACAACGTCACCGACTGGCTCAGCCACGCCTACAGTGGTGTATCCAGCGCCAGCTACGGGCCCACCCCCGCGCACAAGCGCAGTCTCGGCTACGCCCGCGATGCGCTGGCGCCGATTCGCGAGCGCCTCAACGCCATCGTCGAGGATGAACTCCCCGCCCTGCGCAAGGCGCTGCTCGAAGCCGACGCTCCCTGGGGACGGGGCCAGGTGATCCCCGCCGCCTGAGGCGGCTTGTCCGCACCGACCGGGCCGGCGCTGGAAACAGCGCCGGCTTTTTTCTGCCCGGGTTCGGGGGCCTTGCTTCGTGCAGGTCGAGCGCTGCATCAGGCGTCTTGGCGTGGTGGCGGCCAGCCCGACGAGGCGTCATCGCTCCATTCGCTGGGAGGGGGGACGCTCACTCCGCGACAACGCCTCGCCGGGCTGACCTTCGCGCGGGGCGCCGGAGCAGGATCATTGGCCGACGTACCGACGTACCGACGTACCGACGTACCGACGTACCGACGTACCGACGT
>CAXBBA010000460.1:0-2606 GCA_963973805.1 uncultured Halieaceae bacterium
GCCAGCATGTCGGTGAGTACGGACTGCACCGGCCCCACGATGGGAATGTCAGCCATCACGGTCTTGGAGATCGCCGCCGGATCGACATCGATGTGCACGATCTTGGCGCCGGGGCAGAACTTGCTCACGGTGTTGGTCACGCGATCGTCAAAGCGCGCGCCCACGGCGAGGATCACATCGGAGTTGTGCATGGCCATGTTGGCTTCATAAAAGCCGTGCATGCCCAGCATGCCCACAAACTGGCGATCCGAGCCGGGGTAGGCTCCAAGGCCCATAAGGGTATTGGTCACGGGAAAGTTCAGGTGCCGCGCCAGCTCCGTGAGCAGCTCGCTGCCCTCGCCCTGCACGACACCACCGCCGGCATAGATCACGGGGCGCTTGGCCGACAGCAGCAGCTTGGCCGCCTTGCGAATCTGCCCCGCGTGACCTCGCACCGCCGGTGAATAGGAGCGCAATTTCACCGTCTCGGGATACTCGTAGGGAAAGAGCTCGTCCGGACGGGTGATGTCCTTGGGAATATCCAGCACTACGGGGCCGGGACGACCGGAGGCGGCAATGTGGAACGCCTTCTTGATCATCTCGGGCAGCTGCGTGGCGTGGCGCACCTGAAAGCTGTGCTTCACGATGGGACGCGAAATGCCCACCATGTCCGTTTCCTGGAACGCGTCCTCGCCAATGAGGTGGCTCTGCACCTGGCCCGACAGCACCACCATGGGAATGGAGTCCATGTAGGCCGTGGCGATACCGGTTACCGCGTTCGTTGCACCGGGTCCCGAGGTCACCAGTACCACACCGGGGCGTCCCGTAGCGCGAGCGTAGGCGTCCGCCGCATGGGTTGCCGCCTGCTCGTGGCGCACCAGCACATGGGGCACCGTCGCCGCCTTGAACAGGGCGTCGTAGATATGCAGCACGGCGCCGCCGGGGTAACCAAAGATATATTCAACGCCCTCATCTTCGAGGGCCCGGGCGATCATTTCGCCCCCGGACAGCATTTCTGCGCCGGTTATTTCTGCTTCTGCGTTCACAGTTGTCGTCTCCCGCTCGTGCCGCCGCTTACCCTCAATGGCACAAACAGTTCGCGCTCCGCGGAGCGGGCGCCACTAATCCGTCGACCACAGGATGCATCGACCGCAGAAATACAGGGAGAACAAGCACGAAGAGGCCCCGTGTCGTTGTCGCCTGCGCGGTAACGCAGTGTGGACTGCGACGGGCGGGTTCCCTGAGGAAGCCGGCACCCATCGCCGACGGGACGCAAGCACAGCCCGGGCGGATAATCGCACCGCCAAGGTGGGTCAGAGGCAGAGGGTACTCTGCGTGGCCGTTGCCATATTTGCGACGGGCGAAGTGTGGGCAGCGGCGGCGCTAAAGTCAACGCCAGGATCGGGCAATACTGCCACCCCTCCCTTCCCCATCGCGATGGCACAACAGCGGTAGCGCACCCCCGCGCTGAATCACGTCCGCCCCCATACTGTGACCCCCGTCGGGGAACCGGCAAATGACACCGGGGAATGAATTGCGCTGCCCGCGGTGCTTGGGTATGGTTTGCCCAATCAATCAGCGGAGAATTCCGTGAAAAAACTGCGCAATAGAGTCGACGCTGCCACCGCCTCGGTGAATCGCCTGCCATCTCCGGCCTGGACCCTCGCCCTGGCGGTGGTCATGGTCGCCTCCCTGGCGGTGCATATGCCTTCCGCCGACGCGGCCAACACCTATTACCGCTGGAAGGACGAGCAGGGAAAGCTGGTAGTCAGCGACCGTCCGCCCACTGCGGATGTGGAATACGAGGTCGTGTCCCAGACCTCTTCGCTGGTGCGTCGGGTCAAGCCCGGTGAGGGAGCGGTCCCCGCCGAGGTCACCCCCCGCCCCGGCAATCAGTTTGAGCAGACAGATACGCGCAACGAACAGTTAGAAGCAGTGACGCGCAATCCCGAAAGCTGCGCCCGGGCCAAGGCCAATCTTGAAACGCTGAATACAACTGCACGAATCCGCATTCGCGACCAGGACACCGGCGAAGTGCGCTACCTCTCCGAAGACGAAAAAGAAACGCAACGACAAAAAGCCCGGGACATTATCCGCGTCCACTGCGAATAAGCCCGGGCTTGCTCCGTCCGGGCCGGCAGCACTGCCGACCCGAGTCCTCATCAGGCAGCGCTGAACACCGCCTGCCCATCCTGCCAGTCTGCGGTGATCGCATCGCCGGGGGCGAATTCTCCCGCCAGCAAACGCTGAGCCAGCGCGTTCTCCAGCTGTTGCTGGATCGCCCGCTTCAGCGGACGTGCGCCGTACACCGGATCGAAGCCCGCCTCGACCAGTTGGTCCAGAAAAGCGTCGGTGACCGTAAGCGTCATTTCCCGATCGCCAAGGCGCGCCTTGAGTCCCTCGAGCTGGATACCCGCGATACCGCGAATCTGTGAGCGCAGCAGCGGATGGAACACCACCGCTTCGTCCACCCGGTTGATGAACTCCGGCCGGAAGTGGGACGACACCACACCCATCACCGCCGCCTTCATCGCATCGTAGTTCTCGTCACCGGCCAGCTCCTGGATCAGGTCCGATCCCAGGTTCGAGGTCATCACGATCACCGTATTGCGGAAGTCCACGGTACG
>CAXBBA010000461.1:0-2601 GCA_963973805.1 uncultured Halieaceae bacterium
CCAGGGTGTTATCGGTCACGAGTTCAGCCATATTCTCAATGGCGACATGCGCCTCGGCATCCGCCTCGCCGCGCTGCTCAAGGGCATCACGTTTATCGGCGACGTGGGGCACTTCCTGCTGCGGGTCGGTGCCTACAGCGGCGGCAACCGGCGGGACAATCGCGGCGCAGCCCTGCCCATGGTGGGCCTGGGCCTGCTCATCATCGGCTGGCTCGGCTCCCTGGCGGCGGGCTTCATCAAGGCCGCCATCAGCCGCCAGAAGGAATACCTCGCCGACGCCAGCGCCGTGCAGTTCACCCGGGACACCCAGGGCATCGCCAATGCACTGAAAGTCATCGGTGGCTTCCTGCCCGGCTCTCTGGTGCACGCCGCCCGGGCTCCGGAGATGTCCCATATATTTTTCGGCGAGGTGCGCCACCACCTGTGGGAGGGCTTTGCCACCCACCCCCCGCTGGAGCAGCGCATACAGCGCCTGGACAAAAAGTGGGATGGGCAGTTCATCGAACGAGCGGAAGTCCGCTACGGCGCGCAACCCCTGACAGAGAACATGGCCCAGGCGGGCGTGGGCCGGGCAGCCCTCGTGGCCGCCGCCGCGGCGTCCGTGCTGGCCGATGAGGATTTTATCGCCGAGATGGCCATCGACAACGGCGCTGCGGCGGTGGCGGCCGACGCGCTCGTGGCGGCACCCCCGGAAGCGGAGCCCCAGGACACGGAGACGCCCCCGGAGGTTGAGGAGGCGCTTCTGGACCCCCTCGGTGCTTCGGCCATCGCGCTGGGCATGCTCTGCACCCGGGGCGACGATGAGACGGCCTCCCTTGAGGCCATCACCGCCCACGGGGCCCGGGGTCAGGCGGACGCTGTACGTGACCTGCTGCCCCTGCTCGCGGCCGTGGCACCGGGAGAACGCTTCCCCCTCATCGCCCGGGCCATGCCGGCACTGCGGGAGATGTCCACGCCCCAGTACCGCCAGTTCAAGTCCACGCTGCTGGCGGTCATTCGCGTTGATCGGCGCACGGATCTCTTTGAATGGTGCCTGTTCCAGCTCATTCGCCACTATCTGGACCCTGAATACCTGCAGGTGGAGCGAAGCCGGCCCCGCTATCGGCACCTCGAGAAGGTACGCGGCCCCCTCCGTCAGGTGCTCTCGGTGCTCGCCCACCAGGGCGCGGGCAGTAGCGAGGCGGCCTTTGCCGTCGCCCGGGACAGCCTGGACCTGCACAAGCTGGCCCTGCTGCCGCTGGAACAATGCAGCGTTGCGGAGTTCAGCCGCAGCGTCCACGAACTGGCGGACTGCTACCCCCTGCTGAAGCCGCGCATCCTCAAGGCCATGGCTCTCGCCGCGCAGGACGACGGCGAATTCTGCGCCACGGAGCGGGAACTGATGATCGCCGTGGCGGCGGTGATGGACTGTCCCCTGCCCGATGATTTCGCCCTGAGTTGAGTCCGGCGCTTCACCAATACCGTCCAGCTCCGAAAGCGGGGACTTTTCCCGCCGCGGGACTCTGCTAAGCTGTTCCAGTGCTTCGGCACGCACCGCCATGGACGGCGGTGGTTCTTTCATCCATCCATCGAGCACGGAGGCTTCGATCATGGACACCCGAAAACGCGCCCCAGGCGCGAGCGTGGGCTTGCGCCCCGCAGATACACCCCACTCCCCGCCTTCGGGGCCCCTTACGCCGGCACTGCGGCGACAGCTGGAATCCCTGGCAGGCCGGGCAGATCAGACCAATAGAGCTCTTGGAACATCGCTGCCACGGCGCCAGTCCAGCTGCCCGGCGCCGGGCACCGAAGCGCCAGGCTGCCGCGAAGCAGCCGCGTCGGAAGTCACTCCCACGTACATGCCGCTGTCGAGGACCACGGAACGGGTGTTGCGTATTCTTCTGGATGGCGACCTGTCCCGCCTGCGCTCCGAATCCGTTGCCGAGTCCCTGGGGATCAGCTGCACGACGCTGCGGCGGCGGCTGCGCTGCGACCACACCAGCTACCAGTTTCTGCTGGACCGATCGCGCCAGTACCGCTGCGAGGCGCGCCTGCGGGAGCGCTGGCTACCGGGCAAATGCCTGGCAGACGAACTGGGGTATCTCGAGGTGAACAGCTTCTACCGTGCGTTCCGGCGCTGGACCGGCATCAGCTACAGCGAATACCGCCAGCGCTACCACTGAGAGCGATTCCGCGGAGGCCCTTGCCAGTCCGGGGCTTTCCCGGGGCCCCGCTTGAGGGTCCCGGGGCAACATTCAACCGCGGCGGTGCCTAGCTGAAGGGATCGTAGAGAACGATGGTTTCCATGCGGTCCGGGCCCGTCGAGATGATATCGATGGGTGCACCAACCACGGTTTCGATGGTGGCGATGTAATCCCGGGCTGCTGCGGGCAGTTCGTCCAGGGATTTGGCGCCCACCGTGGACTCGGACCAGCCGGGCACCGTTTCGTAGATCGGCACCAGGCCCTCGTAGTCATCAGAGTCCATGGGGTTGGGTACCGGCTCTCCGGCGGCGTTCTCATAGCCCACGCAAATCCGGATCTCTTCGAGGCCATCCAGCACGTCGAGCTTGGTCAGGCAGAGGCCGCTCACGGAGTTGATATTGACGGCGTTGCGCAGCGC
>CAXBBA010000462.1:0-2591 GCA_963973805.1 uncultured Halieaceae bacterium
GCGCTCAGCAAGAGCTTACGGGAGAGAGGGAAAAGGGTTCGGGGCAATAGGGTCATGGAGATGGCTCCGCGCTGGAAAACCGTCATTTATACCCCAGTTCCGGGGCCGCCCAAAAGCGCCCTGCGATAAAGCGATCGGTCCACGGGACGAACGCAGGCAGTTCACACGGTCAGGTATTCGTCGACCAGCGAGTCCCCCAGTTCCCCGATCCCTCCCCGGGCGACGACGGCGCCGCGGTCCATGATGGCAAATTCGTCCCCGACGGAACGCGCAAAGGGCAGCTTCTGCTCTACGAGAAGAATGCCCATCCCCTCTTCCCGCAGCGCCTGAAGCACATTGCCGATCAGCTGGACGATGTTGGGCTGAATACCCTCGCAGGGCTCATCCAGTAACAGGAATCGCGGTTCGAGCACCAGAGCCCGGCCGATGGCGAGCTGCTGCTGTTGTCCACCCGAGAGGTCGCCGCCGCGGCGCCGGGCCATGTCGCGGAGCACGGGGAAGAACTCGTAGATACGTGCCGGGATCACCGCGGAACGCCGTCGCTGCCCCGCCAGGGCCAGATGCAGGTTCTCCTGCACCGTCAGGTCGGGGAATATCATCCGCCCCTGGGGACAGTAGGCCATGCCCCGCAGAACCCGATCCTCCGTGCCCAGCGCCTCCAGCGCCTCCCCTGCCAGGTGGATGCGCCCGGAACGTGCAGGAACCAGCCCCATCAGTGTGTTGAGAAACGTGGTCTTGCCCACGCCATTGCGCCCCAGAAGACAGCAGATGCGCCCCGGGGCCAGCTCCAGGGAAAGATTGCGCAGCGTATGACTGGCACCGTAGTACTGTTCCAGCGCCGATACCGTCAGCATGATTCCCCCAGATACACTTCCCGAACGCGGGGGTCCGCCTGCACCTCGTCCATGCTTCCTTCCATGAGCACCGCGCCCTCGTGCAGCACCGTGACCCGCCGCGCGATGGAACGCACGAACGCCATGTCATGCTCCACCACGATCACCGAGCGCTCAGGCACCAGGGACTGGAGCAGCTGCGCCGTACGCTCCACCTCATGGGGTGTCATGCCCGCCACCGGCTCATCGATGAGCAGCACCCTCGGGTCCTGAGCCAGAAGCATGCCGATTTCCAGCCACTGTTTCTGCCCGTGGGACAGGTCCGCGGCGCCTTTCTCCCGCAAAGGTTCCAGTCCCGTGGTGAGCAACAGCTCCTCGATCCGTAGCAGTTCTGCAGACGATGGCCGATAGCGGAGGGCCTGCCACGGCGAACGGTTGCCCGCTATGGCCAGGGCCAGGTTCTCGCGGACACTCAGGCAGGGAAACACGCTGGGTTTCTGGAATTTGCGCCCGACCCCCAGACGCGCAATCGTCGCCTCATCCTCCCGCAGCAGGTCAATGCGCTGACCGAGCCAGGCACTTCCGCGGTCGGGACGGGTACGCCCCGTAATCACATCCATCAACGTGGTCTTGCCCGCTCCGTTGGGGCCGATGAGGCAGCGCAGCTCGCCGTCATCCACGCTCAGGGACAGGCCGCTCAGGGCCCGAAACCCCGAGAAACTGACCTCGAGGTCCTCCAGATACAAAATGACACCGTGGTCCGTGTCGAGCACCGTACTCACGCCGACGCCCGCAGTCCCAGAAGTCCCCGGGGGAGGAACAGGGTCACCAGCAGAAAGACCGCCCCCAGGGCGAACAGCCACAGCTCGGGCAACCAACCCGTCAGGAGCGTTTCCGCCACGGCAATCACCAGTGCCCCGAGCATGGCGCCGTGGAGCGTGCCGCGTCCGCCGACGGCGACCCAGATAGCGATCTCGATGGAGTTAAGGGGCTGGAATTCCCCGGGATTGATGATGCCCACCTGGGGCACGTAGAGCGCACCGGCAATCCCCGCGATCATCGCCGACAGAACGAAAACCGCCAGCTTGAAGCTCGCCACGGAATAGCCCAGGAAGCGCACCCGTGCCTCGTCGTCCCGCAGCGCGACGAGCACGCGCCCGAGGCGCGTTTCCAGTACCGTCCGACACGCGAGGTAGACCAGCACCAGGGTCACTGCGGTGATCGCGAACAGGGCGGCCCGGGTCTGGGGCGCCTGCAGCGACGCACCGGCGATGTCCTTGAAGTCCGTCAGACCGTTGTTGCCGCCGAAACCCATCTCGTTGCGGAAGAACGCCAGCATCAGAGCGAAGGTCAGGGCCTGGGTCATGATGGAGAAATACACGCCGGAGACCCGCGAGCGAAAAGCGAGACCTCCGAATACCAGCGCCAGCGCGCCGGGCACCAGCAATACCATCACCAGGGTAAAGGGAAAGCTGTCGAAGCCCCCCCAGTACCAGGGCAGCGCCTGCCAGTCCAGAAACACCATGAAGTCCGGGAGCTCGGGATTGCCGTAGACGCCCCGGTCGCCAATCTGGCGCATGAGATACATGCCCATGGCGTAGCCACCGAGGGCGAAGAACGCGCCGTGCCCGAGACTCAGGAGCCCCGCATAGCCCCACACGAGATCCAGCGCGAGGGCGAGCATGGCAAAGCACAGATACTTGCCCAGCAGGGACACGGTAAAGCTCGACAATCCCAGAGGCGAGTCCGCCGGGAACA
>CAXBBA010000463.1:0-2590 GCA_963973805.1 uncultured Halieaceae bacterium
CCGCGGCGACGTCGTCAACCTCGCCAGCGGCGCGACACCCCTGGATTTCGCCTATCACGTGCATACGGAAGTTGGACATCGCTGCCGCGGTGCCAAGGTGAACGGTCAGATCGTTTCCCTGACGCACATGCTGCAGACGGGCGATCGCGTCGAGATACTGACGGCCCGGGAAGGGCAGCCCCGGCGCGACTGGCTGCAGTCGGGCATGGGTTATCTCAACACGACCCGGGCCCGTACCAAGGTGCGGGCGTGGTTCCGCAGCCAGGCCCGCGAAGACAATATGGAGGCGGGGCGCCAGCTGCTGGACCGGGAGTTCCGGCGTCTGGCCCTCACCAGCCTCGACTACAAACGCATCGCCGCGGAGCTCGATCAGGAGACGGTGGACGATCTCTACGTGGCGGTGGGCGCCGGAGATCTCAGCGCCGGGCAGGTGGTCAAGGCGGCGGAGGCGCTCATCGGTGACAAGCCCCAGCCCGAGCTTCGCGTCAGCCGGGGCACGGGTTCAGCCCGGGGCGGGGCGGTCGAAGTGCGGGGGGTGGGCAATCTCCTGACCAACATGGCCGGGTGCTGCAAGCCGGTGCCCGGCGACTCTATTACCGGGTTCATCACCCAGGGCCGGGGCGTGAGCATTCACCGTGCCGACTGTGCCCGCCTGCTGCAGCTTTCCGAGCAGTATCCCGAGCGTGTCATCGAGGTCGATATTGCCATCGAAGCCTACGATCGCCAGGGCCTGCTCCGCGATGTCACGTCCATGTTCGCCAACGCCCATATCAACGTCCTGGCCATCGAGACCTCGACGAACCGGAAAACCCACGCGGCGACGATGCGCCTGACGGTCGAAGTGGGAGACCTGAGCTCCCTCTCGAAGCTGCTGGAGCGTCTCAATCGCCTGAAGAACGTCATCTCGGCTCAGCGCCTGAGCAGCTAGGTCGCGGAGCCGATCCGGAAATACACCATGGACCAAAGCCCCTACACCCTCGCCGACCTGTTGCGGATCATGGAACGCCTGCGGGACCCGGATCACGGCTGTCCCTGGGACCTCGCCCAGGACTTTCGCAGCATCGTGCCGTCGACGCTCGAAGAGTGCTACGAACTCGCGGCGGCGATCGAAGCCGGGGACTTCGATCACGTGGCCGACGAGCTGGGGGACGTATTGTTCCAGGTCGTGTTCTACGCCCAGCTCGGGCGGGAGCAGGAACTCTTTGATTTCAGCGCCGTCGTGGAAAACCTGTGCGCCAAGCTTGTGCGTCGCCATCCCCATGTTTTTGCCGACGGTGCCATCGAGGGCATCGTCGATGAGCGCAGTGACACGGGGCAGGTCAAGGAGCGTTGGGAGGCGATCAAGGCCGGGGAGCGCGCCGGGCGTGCCCAGCACGGTGCCCTGGATGATGTGCCGGTGAACCTCCCCGCATTGCCCCGGGCTCAGAAGCTGCAGAAGCGGGCCGCGCGGGTGGGCTTTGACTGGTCCGAGGTGGCCCCGGTTTTCGCCAAGCTCGAGGAGGAAATCGGCGAGCTGCGCCAGGCTGTGGGCGAGGGCGACAGCGCCTCTATGGAGGAGGAACTGGGCGACGTGCTGTTCACCCTGGTAAACCTGGCGCGCCATCTTCACCTGGACAGCGAAACCGCGTTGCGCCGCTCCAGCAGCAAGTTCGAGGCGCGCTTTCGTGCGATGGAGCGCATCGCAGCGAAGCGGGAGGAGCAGCTGGAAGATCTGGATGAAGAGGCCCTGGATCAGCTGTGGGAGCAGGCCAAGGAGCGCATTTCAGACTGAAACCGGCGGCCACACTATCGACCAAGGCCTGCTTGTGCCCTGCAGAGGCTCTAGGTATGGTGTCCGGCCGGTCGACCTGGCTTCTGCAGGGGATTGGCTAACATCAGTAGACAACGAGGGAATTCATGCGACTTATTTTGCTCGGTGCTCCGGGAGCGGGTAAGGGTACCCAGGCCCAGTTTATTACGGAGGCCTTTGGCATTCCGCAGATTTCCACGGGCGATATGCTCCGGGCGGCGGTCAAGGCCGGCACCGAACTGGGGAAGCAGGCCAAAAGCATCATGGACGCCGGGGGCCTGGTGTCCGACGACATCATCATCGGCCTGGTGAAGGAACGTATCACCGAGGCGGATTGCGCTGGCGGTTTTCTCTTTGACGGTTTTCCCCGCACGATCCCCCAGGCCGAGGCCATGGTCGACGCGAACGTGGATATCGACCACGTGGTGGAGATTGCCGTGGATGACGAAGAGATTGTGGCGCGCCTGAGTGGCCGCCGCGTCCACCCCGGTTCGGGCCGCGTGTACCACATCGAGCACAATCCTCCGAAGGTGGAAGGGGTGGATGATGTGACCGGAGAGGCGCTGGTGCAGCGCGATGACGACCTTGAAGAGACCGTGCGCAAACGCCTTGCGGTCTATCAGGAGCAGACCCGGCCTCTCGTGGACTTCTACGGTTCCATGGAAGGCGACAAGGCTCCCGCCTATCACCGCATTGCCGGTGTGGGTGATGTGCAGGAAATTCGCGCCAAGGTGCTCAAGGCCCTCGGGGCCTGATACTTCCCGCCTCAACCGTAACGGGGGCGGATGCCCCCGTTTTTCA
>CAXBBA010000464.1:0-2589 GCA_963973805.1 uncultured Halieaceae bacterium
GCCGCAAGTACTACCGCATCAACGATGTGGTACTGCTTCGCTATGAACGTTTTTCCGAATCCCGGGAACCCGGTGCGTCCGTCGGCGGCTCCGGCAGTCTCGAAGTCAATACGGGTTCGCTGCTGGCAGAGATCGACCGGGAACTGAACAACAGCATCAACGCGATCTGGCGTGAGAACCCGCTCCTGGCCCAGGCCCTGGGATTACTCAACCGCAAGGTCTCGGTACTGGGCGCCCAGGCCCTGGGCTACGAAGAGCCCGATGCCCATTCCTACGATGACGCCATGGTCAACCTCAGTGGCTGTGGCATAGCCTTTGAGGCCAGGCAGGCGATCGATATTGGCGAGCGTCTGCGCCTGAGTGTCATCCTGCGGCCATCCCAGGTGACGCTGTCCATCGCCGGCACCGTGGTGGGCTGCGAACAACGCCTGAGCTCCTCGGCCATGCCGTTCTGGATCCGCGTCGATTTTGACGAAGACCCCATGGCCCAGGAGCAACTGATCCAGCACGTGGTGCAGAAGCAGGGCGCGCTGTTGTCGGATGGGACGTCCCACGATGCCTAGGGCCTAGCAGTGCTCGTCGATGTGCTTTCCTTTCCGGGATGACGGATCGGGGGGCGTCTCTTCCTCTTCCTCCCCGTCCCCCGGGCGCTGCCCCGGAGACTGACGCCGACGCTCGCTGCGGCGAACGCGCTTTAACGGTGGCGTTCCCGGTATCGGCGGCGTGCCCCCTGGCTCAATGGGTTCAACCATCGTCGACCTGACGCTGCAGGGCCTGAATATCGGCATCGCCGAGCCCCGTGGTGGAAATGTTTAACACCAGACGCTGATTCGCCGCCCGACCCTCGGCCGTGGCGTTGTCTTCGATGGGGTGGTAGCCGGCAAAGCCCGTCGCGGAAAGGCGTGCGGGGTCGACCCCCAGGTCCACCAGCGCCCTCGCGACCACCACGGACCTCGCGGCGGACAGCTCCCAGTTGGAGTCGAACAGCCCATTGCGCAGGGGTCGATTGTCCGTGTGCCCCTGCACCTCTATCGCGTTGGGCAGATCCTTGAGCGTATCCGCCACCCGCTGCAGCAGGGAGCTGGCGCTGCTTAGCAGCACCCGGGAGCCGGAGGGGAACAGGAGGCTGGCGGGAATCTTCAACTGCACCCAGGTCGGGTTCCGGCGGATGCCCATGACATCGGGAGCCACCAGTTCACCGAGGGCATCCTCCAGCGCCGTGGCTACCGCATTCACCTCCTTCACAGCGAACGCATCGTCTCCATAGGGACTGTTGGATGCAGGGCCCTCGCGCCCGCTCTCGACCACCGCGGCCCCCGTGTCGCCCGCATCGTCGCCCGACGCCGCCTTGCGCAGGGGAGCCACAAGCGGGTTTACACCCTGCTGCCCCGCCCGCTGCTGATCCGCAAGGTCGCTGCGCGCCGCCGCTCCGCTGGCACCGTCGTTCACGCCCTGGCGGGGCACCTCGAAGGCGTCGAGGATGGAATCGGACATCACGCGAAAACTGCCCGCGCTCACCCGCGACGTGGAATACAGCACGACAAAGAATGCGAACAGCAGGGTGATGAAGTCCGCGTAGGACACGAGCCAGCGCTCGTGGTTATCGACGTACTCCGGGATCTGGCGACGACGACGGCGGCCCATGGCTAGTCCAGATACCCTTCGAGCTTGTTCCGAATCGCCGTCGGATTCTCTCCTTCAGCAATCATGGAGATTCCATCGACCACCATCTCCTGATACTCCATCTGGTCCCGGGAAAGGGTCTTGAGTTTGTTCGAAATGGGCAGAAAGAACAGATTCGCGAAGCCCACACCATAGATCGTAGCAACAAACGCGACGGCGATGCCTTCACCGAGCTCCTGGGGATCCTGGAGACTGTTCATGACGTGGATCAGCCCCAGCACCGCACCGATGATGCCGATGGTGGGGGAGTACCCACCCATGGCTTCGTACAAACGCCCTGCCCGCGTCAGCTGGCTCAGGGAATTGTCGATTTCCACTTCCATCACCGAGCGGATTTCATCGGGATCCAAACCATCGACAAGGAGGCGCATACCCTTGCTCAGGAACGGGTCCCTTTCCGTACTCGCCTGCTTTTCCAGCGCGAGAAGCCCCTCGCGCCGCGCGAGGCGACTCCACTCCACAACGCGCTCCAGAAAATCTTCACGCCGATAGGCCGGTGGTCTTACCACCCAAAGCAGATAGCGCAGCGCAAGGCGAAAGTCCCGCAACGGTGTCTGGATCAATACGGCGCCCATGGTCCCGCCCATGACAATGACGAAGGCCGTGAGCTGCATCAGCGCCGACAGACGGCCACCCTCGAGCCAGTTCCCGCCGATGATGGCGCCCACCGCCAGGGTTGCACCGATAAGCGTCAGAAAATCGAAGGTACCCAGCGCGGGCTGCGGATTGCTGTTCCTGGGAGGTTTGTCTGCCATGGGTTCGTGACCTAGGACGTCCAGTGGTCAAGGCGCGCGCGCAGGCGGGCCAGCGCCTGACCATGCAGCTGGGAGACCCGGGACTCCGAAACCCCCAATACGGCACCGATCTCCTTGAGGTTCAGGTCCTCGGCGTAGTACAGCGACATCA
>CAXBBA010000465.1:0-2588 GCA_963973805.1 uncultured Halieaceae bacterium
AGCCCTCCGCTCAGGAGATCCTTCCGCAGGCGCTCCCGCAGCGGTCCCCGGAACCAGCGGGCGAGGGGCACCCCGAATCCCATTTTCTTGCGGTAGAGCACATCGTGGGGCAAGTGGGGCTCCATGGCCTTCTTCAACAGGTACTTGCCCTCGGCGCCCCGCAGCTTGAAGTCCACGGGCAGACCGGAGATCCATTCGCACAGGGGGTGATCCAGCAGGGGCACCCGCACCTCGAGGGAGTGGGCCATGCTGGCACGGTCGACCTTGGTAAGAATGTCCCCCACCAGATAGGTCTTCATGTCCAGGTACTGGATCATCGACAGGGGATCGTCCGTGGGCGCCCGGGAGGCATGGTCCATGAACACCTGCTCGACGCTGTAGCCCTGCAGCTCGCTCTTGAGCGCGGGAGAGAACAGTTCCGCCCGGTGCTCCTCGCGCAGGATCGATACGGAATGCAGATAGGCCTGAACGGAGTTCCGGGCCAGGGACTGGAACGTGGTCTTGCCCCGGAACACGCGCGGCGCCCAATCCAGCTTCGGATACAGGCGGCCGAGGGTACCGAAGAGCGGTCGCCGCAGCCCCAGGGGCATGGCCGCGCGAAGGCGCTCTTCCTGCATGTGCATGCGATAGCGCCGGTATCCCGCGAGGTGTTCATCACCCCCATCGCCGGACAGCGCCACGGTCACCCGCTGCCGCGCAAGCTGACAGACACGATAGGTGGGATTGGCGGAACTGTCGGCGTAGGGCTCGTCGTAGAGGGCCGCCAGCTCATCGAGGAGATCGAAATCATCGCTGTGCACGGTCTGCTCGAAATGCGCCGTGCCGTAACGCTCTGCGACGGTCCGGGCGTAATCCGTTTCATCAAACTGGGGAACGTCAAATCCGATGGCGCAGGTATTCACCGGTTCGCCGGAAAGCTGGGCCATCATCGCCACGACGGCGCTGGAGTCCACTCCGCCGGACAGAAACGCGCCCAGGGGCACCTCGGAAACGAGGCGGACGGAAACCGCCTCGCGGATGCGGCTCACCAGCTCCTGCTGCAGGTCCGCCTCTGATGCGGTCGCCAGGGGCTGAAAGGGAATGTCCCAGTACTGGCGCTGCGCCGGCACCTCCCGGCCCCGCTTCAACAGCAGCGTATGCCCGGGACGGAGCTTCGCCACATCGCGATAGATGGTACGGGGCTCGGGTATGTAGCCGAGGGCGCAGTAGTCCTCGATCGCCGTGGGGTCCACCCGTCGCCGCAGGTCCGGGTGAGCCTTGAGTACCTTCAGCTCGGAACCGAACAGCACCCGACCATCATCGAGGATTGCGTAATGCAGCGGCTTGATGCCGAATCGATCCCGGGCCAGAAAAAGGGACTGCTGGCGCGCATCGTAGATCGCAAAGGCAAACATGCCCCGCAGACGATCGACGCAGCGCTCTCCCCATGCATCCCAGGCGTAGAGGATGACCTCGGTATCGCAATGGGTTCGGAAGCTGTAGCCCAGGGCGCGAAGTTCGTCAGCCAGTTCGCGGAAGTTGTAGACCTCACCGTTGTAGACGATGCAAAGCTGCCCGTCGTGGCTGAACATGGGCTGCTGGCCGCTCGCCAGATCAATGATGCTGAGGCGGCGATGGGCCAGACCCACACCGGGAGCGATGAACTGGTCACCCTCGTCGGGACCGCGGTGGAACTGACTCTGATTCATGGAAGCCAGAACCGCCGCGTCGGGCTGCTGCAGCCCCCGTACGTCAAATACCCCCGCTATTCCGCACATGCGCTAAGGTCCGTCCTCTGCTTACGACCTTCGCTGGTCGCGTTATTTGCCCTGGCCCAGTATCTCGTCGTACACGCTCAGGTACTGGGTGACCGTATTGTCCCAATCATGCCGTTCCCGCACCCTGCGCTGTCCGGCAAGGCCGTACTCCGTCGCACGCCGGGGGGCGTCAAAAAGCTCAAAAATCTGCTCAGCCAGGCACGCCGCGTCCCCCACGGGAAACAGGTAGCCTGTCTCTCCCGGGGCAACCAGCTCCGGGTTACCACCCACATCACTGGCGACCACCGGCCGCCCGCAGCTCATGGCTTCGAGCACTGTGTTCGAAACCCCCTCGCCAAGGGAAGGCAGCACAAACACGTCCATCAGCGTCATCAGCGCCGGCACGTCCTTGCGATCACCGGCGAACCACACTCGAGCATCGATTCCCTGAGCCTGCTCTTCGAGCTCACGCCGCAGGGGACCATCGCCGACGACTATAACGCGGAGACGTCCCCCGAGGGCGGGTCGCTGCTCCAGAATGTGTTCGACCGCACAGAGCAACGTCGCCTGATCCTTCACGGCGGCGAGGCGTCCTACGGTGCCCACGACAAAGCTGTCATGCCCCAGAAAACCAGCGGGGGCCAGCGAGGGGTCCGCGGCGACGGCGCTGAAGCGTTCGTGATCGACACCGTTGTAGATCTGCCGGATCTTCCCTGGCTTTATCCCCACGTCCGTTTCCAGCCACTGGGCCAGATCCCTGCTGACGCAGATAAACCGGTCCACGAGAGGACTCAGAAAGCGACGCAGGCGCCGGTAGGTGACATTCGACTCATCGAGATCGGACACATCCCG
>CAXBBA010000466.1:0-2581 GCA_963973805.1 uncultured Halieaceae bacterium
CCTCCGCGGCATCGCCTTTGACACCATGCTCGAGTCCTACGTCCTCGATTCCACGGCCACGCGCCACGACATGGACAGCCTGGCCCTGAAGTACCTGGGACGCAGCACCACGCACTTTGAAGACGTGGCGGGCAAGGGGGCCAAGCAGATCACCTTCGACCAGGTGGGCATCGAGGAGGCCTCTGCCTATGCCGCCGAAGACGCCGAAGTCACCCTGGCACTGCACGAGACCCTGTGGCCGAAATTGCAGGCGGAGCCATCCCTCGAGAGTGTCTTCGACACCATCGAACTCCCCCTGGTCCCGGTGCTGTCCCGCATGGAGCGCTGCGGCGCCCTGCTGGACGAGGAACGCCTCTGGGAGCAGAGCCGGGAGCTGGGTCAGCGCCTGCAGGCCCTCGAAGAGGAGGCGCACAACCTCGCCGGACAGGTCTTCAATCTGGGCTCACCCAAGCAGCTCGGCGAAATACTGTTCACCAAGCTCGAATTGCCGGTGCTCAAGAAGACGCCCAAGGGTGCACCATCCACGGCGGAAGAGGTCCTGCAGGAACTGGCGCTGGACTACCCCCTGCCGCGCCTGCTGCTGGAGCACCGCAGCCTGTCCAAATTGAAGGGCACCTACACCGACAAGCTGCCGGGCATGATCAACCCCGAAACGGGGCGCATCCACACCTCCTACCACCAGGCGGTCACCGCCACGGGGCGCCTGTCGTCCTCGGACCCGAACCTGCAGAACATTCCGATTCGCACGGAAGAAGGCCGGCGCATTCGCCAGGCCTTCATCGCCCCCGAGGGCTACAGCGTCGTCGCCGCGGACTACTCCCAGATCGAGCTGCGAATCATGGCGCACCTGTCCGAGGATGCGGGCTTGCTGGATGCCTTCCGCCAGAATCTGGACGTGCACAGCGCCACCGCGGCGGAGGTTTTCGGTGTATCCCTGGACAACGTGTCCGGCGACCAGCGGCGCAAGGCCAAGGCCATTAACTTCGGCCTGATCTACGGCATGAGCGCCTTCGGGCTGGCGCGGCAGCTACACCTGGACCGCGGTGAGGCCCAGCGTTACATCGACGTGTACTTCGAGCGCTACCCCGGTGTGCGGGAGTATATGGACCGGACCCGCGCCCTGGCCCATGAGCAGGGTTATGTCGAAACGCTGTTCGGGCGGCGCCTGTACCTGCCCGAGATCAACGTGCGGAACAAAATGCGTCAGCAGGCCGCGGAGCGCACGGCGATCAATGCCCCGATGCAGGGGACTGCGGCGGATATCATCAAACGGGCCATGCTGTCCGTGGATCAGTGGCTTGGGGATGAGCAGGTGGACGCCCGCATGATCATGCAGGTGCACGATGAACTGGTGCTGGAAGTCGCTGATTCCCAACTGGATTTCGTGTGCGACCGCCTCTGCGAGCGCATGTCCGGGGCTGCCGAACTCGCCGTGCCCCTGTTGGTGGAAGCCGGCCGCGGACGCAACTGGGACGAGGCGCACTGAGCGTCTCGCCAATTCGTCAAAATTTTTTTTCGGTAATTTTGGAACTTCTTGTTCCCACCCCCCTCAAAGTAACCGTGACGTTGATTCCCCATTGATGTCACGGAGCGGCGGTTCGCATGGTTCCGTCCGTTTCTACCCCTGAGAGACCCTGACTGCCCGGCTTGCTTTTCTCCTCGTTTCGCAAGCCGGGCCTTTTTTTGCCCGAAGGTTTTCCCCGCCCCCCCTTGCTTCCGGTGCTTGTGCACGCGGCGCTTCCCTGCGCGCGGGAGTTTGCTCTGCCTCGCGTGCCGGTCTGTGCAGAAAAGTGCGGATTACTGCGAAAAAAATGCGCATTTGTGACCTAGCCTCCCTGCCTCATGCCCCGCACATCACTATTCCCAAGGAAGGCTCCCTTGAAACAACCGTACTTTGCTGCCCTTCGCCGGCGATCGCTGGCGACTATCGGACTGCTTGTCAGCCTATGCATGCTCGGATTATCGGGCTGCGACAGCGGCAGCGACAGCGATTCGGATGACACCGAAGAGCGCAGCCTGCGGCTGGTGAACGCCGTGGTGGGCTCCACCTATATCGGCTGGGAGATAAACGAGTCGGACCAGGGAACGGTCTATTTCGGTCGCGCCAGCACGGCGCAGGCGCTGATCAATGGCGACAAGCCCCTGACCTTCTATCTGGTACAGGCCGATGGCGACTACGAATACCTTGATCTGGCCTTCGACTATGAGCTGTATGGTGATCAGGATGTGCTCATCGTGCTCTACGGCACCCTCGACGACATCAGCTACGAGATCATTGAAGTCGATACCTTCGATGAAGATGAGGATCTGGGACAGGTCGGCTTCCTCAATCTGACGAGCGCCTATGACGCGGTCGATCTCTACCTGACGGACGATGAAGACGGCATTTACGGAGCGTCGCCCACGGTTTCATCCCAGGTTGGCGTGTTCTCGGGCATGGAATACGTGGACGAGGGGGATTACGCCCTCCGGTTTACGGAAACCGGCGACAAGACCGACGAAGATGGTGACGACACGGCCACCCTGCTTCCTGAAACCGGCGGCGACACCGGTGCAGCTATCGGCACCGCGATCACCCTCG
>CAXBBA010000467.1:0-2579 GCA_963973805.1 uncultured Halieaceae bacterium
CCGTTGTCACTGGCGAGACCGGCGCGGGCAAGACGATCATGATCGATGCTCTGAGCCTCTGCCTCGGAGATCGCGCCGATCCCAATGCGATCCGCCCGGGCCAGGACCGCGCCGACATCACTGCCACCTTTGACATCAGCGCGCTGGCGTCGGCGCAGGCCTGGCTGGCGGAGCACGATCTCGACGGCGACCAGGCCGGGGAGTGCCTGCTGCGGCGCGTGCTCACGCGCGAGGGACGCTCCCGCGCCTACATCAATGGTCGCCCCGTGACATTGCAGGACTGCACCGCCCTGGGCGCCCTGCTCGTGGATATCCACGGGCAACATGCCCACCAGTCCCTTCTGCGTCGCCCCCATCAACGTCAGCTCCTGGACGCCTACGGCGGCAATCTGGACAAGGCCCGGCAGGTCGCCGCCCTGGCCCGCCAGTGGCAGGAACTGCAGCAGACCCTGGACGAACTTCGGGATGCGCAGCAGGAACGCACGGATCGCGAGCAGCTGCTGCGCTATCAGGTGCGCGAGCTCGACGAACTGGGCCTGACGACGGCGGAACTTCCCGGGCTCGAAGATGAGCAGCGCAGCCTCGCCAATGCCGAGACAATGCAGGCCCAGGCGAGCCGTGCTCTGGACCTGTGCGAAGAAAACGCCTCGGGCGTTCGCGCAGCGCTGAAGGAGCTGGACCCGGACCTGCATCGGGGCAAGTCCCTCGACAGCGTGCGCGAGATGCTCCAAAGCGCCGCGATACAACTGGACGAAGCGCGGGCCGAGCTGCAGCAACATTTTGCCGACTGCGAGAGCAACCCCGAGCGCCTGGCAGAGGTTCAGGAGCGCCTGGACACCATCTACTCCCTGGCACGCAAGCACCGGGTCGATCCCGATGCCTTGCCCGAGCTCCATGAACAGCTGCAGGAAGAGCTGACCTCTCTGGACAGCAGCGACGAGCGCCTCACGGAACTCGCTGCGCAGCTGGAACAGCTCGGCCAGGACTACGGGCGTGCTGCCACAGCGCTGAGTGACGCCCGGCGCAAAGCGGCCAAACGCCTCGAAAAAGCCGTCGCCAGCCTGCTCAAACGTCTGTCCATGGGGAACTGCCGCTTTCGCATTGCCCTGACACCCCGGGACGACACCCGCCCCCACGCGCGCGGCGGCGAAGACCCGGAGATGCTCATCAGCACCAATCCAGCGGCGGACCCCCAACCCCTGGGCCGCATCGCCTCGGGTGGCGAGCTGTCGCGGATCAGCCTGGCAATTCAGGTGGCCACGGCCGGCCAGGCGACCGTTCCCTGCATGATCTTTGACGAAGTGGATGTGGGCATCGGTGGTGGTGTCGCCGAGGTCGTGGGCCGCCTGCTGGCGGACATGGCCGCCAAAACCCAGGTGCTATGCGTGACCCACCTGCCCCAGGTGGCATCCCAGGGTCGTCAACACCTGCGCGTGGCCAAAACCGGCAACGGCAAGAGCGTATCGTCCCGCCTGGAAGTTCTGGACGAGGATCATCGCATCGAAGAAATCGCGCGCATGCTCGGCGGGCTCAAACTCACCGACAACACCATGGCGCATGCGCGGGAAATGCTGCTCGACGGGGGTATGGCGGGCGAAGCGAGCGCCGGATAGCACGCCCGCGAAGACGGTGCGGGGGGAAAGCTACTTCTGCAGCTTGCGGACGTAGAGAACCAGGGAGTGATCCACCAGCTCAAAGCCACGTTCTTCAGCGATCTTGCGCTGGCGCTCCTCGATCACTTCATCGTGAAACTCCAGAACCTCCCCCGTGTCCTGGCAGACCATGTGATCGTGGTGTTCGCCGTGATCCAGCTCAAACACCGAATGGCCGGCCTCAAAATTGTGCCGCGTGACGAGTCCGGCGCTCTCAAACTGCGTCAGCACCCGGTAAACGGTAGCCAGGCCGACATCTTCGCCCGCGTCGCGCAACGCCTGATACACGTCCTCGGCACTCAGGTGCCGGCTGTCGCTGTCGGAGTCCTGCAGGATCTGCAGGATCTTCACGCGCGGAAGCGTGACCTTCAGACCGGCATTTCGCAGATGGTGATTACTGTGGGGCATGGGCATCGGACTTCTCTGGGCGTGGACTGACGGGTATGATGCCACCCCTCACTTATCAGTGGAAGTTGGCCGTTGAAGCACATTGCCACCGCCTTACCGCTCCGCGCCCTCGCCCGGGGCCTGATGCTCAGCCTGACCCTGGGCCTGAGTGCCTGTGGTTTCGTCGGGTTCCCCGGTGTCTACAAGATCGACATCGAGCAGGGTAACCTCGTCGATCAGGAGATGATCGAGCAGCTCCAGCCGGGCATGAGCCGTCGCCAGGTGCGTTTCATCATGGGCTCACCGCTGGTGGAAGACACGTTCCATCCCGACCGCTGGGATTACCCCTACGTGATCCGCAATGGGCAGGACATCATCCGCGAAGCGCAGGTGAGCATCTACTTTGAAAACGACACGCTGACCAGGGTCACGGGCGATTACCTGCCGGCCTGGGCCAGGGACGGTGAGGCAGCGCCGGCGAACGACGCAGAAGCTTCGGACGATCAATCGCCCTGAGCGGCGCTCCCGGAGCGGGCTTCG
>CAXBBA010000468.1:0-2578 GCA_963973805.1 uncultured Halieaceae bacterium
CTTGACGGGCGCTGGCGCGGGCGCTGGGGGTTTCCCGGGCATCGGTCTACCGACGGGTACAGCGCACCCCGGCCTGTCGCCTGGCTGCGGATATTCCCCTGGCGGAGCTCCTTGTCGCCCTCGACGAGTGCCACGGCGATCTCGAGGCCACGGCGCAGAAGCTGGAGGTGTCGCGACGGGGCCTGGCCACCCGCCTGCGGGTGGGCGGTGTCAGCGTCCCGGCGCCGGACGATGACGATGGGGCCCGGGACTGAGGCATGGCCCGGGGACTTGCGCAGTATCGCCTGCTGCAGGGCTTGTACCGGGGCGGACAGGCGGATGTGTATCTGGCTCTCGATCAGCGCAGTGAGCGCCGGGTATGTATCAAGATCTATCACCTCCAGGGCGGGGTCGCGGCGCGACGTCGCGTAGAGGCGGAGGCGTGGAAGCTGGCCCGTGTCGCCAGCCCCCGGGTGGTGCATGTGCTGGATGTGGTTGGCCACGGCGATGAGCTCGCGCTGGTTACCCGCTATGTGCCCGGCGTGGATCTGGAGTCCCTGCTGCGGGATCGGGGCTCCCTGGCGTTCGAGGATGCGCTCTCGGTGGCTGCGGATATTGCCGCGGCGCTGGCGGCTTTGCGTCGGGAGCAACTCACCCATGGAGACCTCAGTCCCCGCAATGTATTCCTGGACCGCCAGGGGCGGGCAACGCTGGGGGACTTCGGGGTGGCGGTGCAGCGGGGGCATGATCTGGCGGGCTTCAGCACCCACGCGCTGTCGCCGGAGCAGCTACGGGGTGAGGCGGCGGATCTGCGCAGCGATTTCTTCTGCCTTGGCCTGTTGCTGTACCGCGCAATCACCGGCGAGCATCCTTTTTTCGATGACGGGGAGCTGAACGAGGCGCGGCTGCAGCGCGGGCTCCGGGAGCCCCCCAGGCTCCCCGGTCTGGCCCTCCCCCTCGCCGATGCCCTGAGTTCCCTGCTCTGCGATCTGCTGGCGGCGGATCCCGCGCGGCGCCCCCAGAGTACGGTGAGTCTGCGCGAGCGCCTGCGTCAGCTGCGCGTGCGCCTGCCGCCGTCAACGCAGCTGGGGGAACAGGTGGCGGAATTACAGCGCCGTTTGCCCGCACCGGAGCTGCCCCTGCGCCTGCCCCGGCGTCTGGTTACCCTGCCTCTGGCGCATCAGACCCGGGACTGGATGCGGGGCTACTGGAACCGGGGCAGCATCGGTGCCCGGCTCCTTGTGCTCCTTGGCGCCCTGGGCCTGCCTGCGCTGCTGTTCGCCTGGGGGCAGCGCCCCGGGCCCTGTGTTGCGGTGGCCGAGATCGATCTGCGCTTACCGCGCCTGCAGGGGGCGTCGTTGCCGCCGGAATCCGAACTCACGACCCGCTTGGTGCGGCTGGCCAAGGCCGAGAGACCGGAAGCGATGGTGATCGGTGCCGCGGTCAACAGCGATTCCATCTGGGTCCTCAGCCGCCATGGTTTGCGGGATCGCTGCGTGGCGCAGCGTATTCTGGCCCTGACCTTTGATTGCGAGGAAGAGAGCTGTGACCTGGTGCTGGATGCGCGGGGTCCCCGCGGTAATCAGCAGTTGCGCATGCCCTATGTGGAGGGACTCGGCGAGCAGCGTTTCTTGTCCGAGCTGCGGCGTCGCGTGGCCGAGCAGATGGCCTTTCTCCTGGATTAGTCCCGCGCGGCGGACAGGTGCGCGAGCGTATGCACCAGCGCCTGGTTCAGGGGGAGCGGCGCAGGGGCCGCGCGCCGGACAAGTTCGCCGTTCAGGTATTTGATTTCCGTGTCCCGGCCCGCGAGGACGTCCTGCAGCATGGAGGAGCGATTCGCCGCCGTGCTCCGGCAAACCTCCACCGCCCTGTCCAGCAGGGGGGCGTCACCCCAGAGGCCGAGCTCCCGCAGCACCGGCTCGCACTCGGCGCACAGCGCTGCGAGCGCACTCCCGGCCCGGTCCTGCTCCAGCAGTTCGCCGTTGCGGCAGCGCTGCACGGCGGTCAGGGCATTGATAGCGCAGTTGAGCGCAAACTTGTGTCCCGCATCCTCCATGATCGTCCCGGACCACTCCCAGCCCGGCAGCTTCGCGAGGCTGGAGGTGAACCAGTCGGGAGCCGCGCCCGATGCGTCGGGATTGCCCACGCGGGTGCGACCACTGCTGATGAGCGTCACCCTGTGTTCATCGTTGCGATAGGCGGCGGCGGTGGTGACCGCGCGCAACAGGGGCGTGGGGAAGGCCTCGATTTCGCGCTCAAAACCCAGGCCGTTGGCCGTGGTCAGTACCACGGCGTCGGGGCAAAGGTAGGGGGTGACCTGATCCAGGGCGGCGGCCACGTGCCCGGCCTTGGTCGTGATGATCAGCCGGGCGATGGACTGGGGGGCGCAGTGCTCCAGGGCCCGCACGGCTATGGGGTGCTGCTGTCCCTGGACGGTGAGGCTGCGCCGTTGCTCTCCGGCACGGTGATGGAGCAGCGTAGCAGGCAGTTGTGCCTCGGCCAGGTGCCAGCGGATCAGCGTGCCCATGGCGCCGGCGCCCAGGACGTACCAGTGGGGTTGGTCAGTCATGGAGTCAATTCTCCAGCATGTGCCGCAGGG
>CAXBBA010000469.1:0-2561 GCA_963973805.1 uncultured Halieaceae bacterium
CGCATCGGCGCTGGATACGATCCTGGAGTATCTCAAGACCCGCAAACAGTTCGACAAGCTCATCGGCTCCTACCAGGCCCTTAAGCACCCCGCCGTGGATATGCTCAATGACGTGGATTCATCGCGCTCCTTTGTGTACCACGCGGCGACGCTCGTCGACGACGGGAGCCTCGACCGGGACCAGGAGATCGCCTGCCGCATGGCCAAGGCCCAGGCGACGGAGACTCTCAGGTTTGCCGGCGATCGCGCGGTGCAGTTCCACGGTGGTATGGGCTTTACCTGGGAATGCGACGCGCAGATGTTTATCCGCCGTGCCCAGTGGGCTCAGCAGCAGTTCGGCGATGCGCAATACCATCGCCAACAACTCGCCTCACTGCTCCTGGGTTAGTATCCCGCGACGCCCCAAGCCGCTACCCTGAATCCTTTGGGCTGCGGTATGCGTATCTAGAGCATGAAGAAAGGGGGAAAAATCCGTCGGGGCAGCGTCGGGCGGGGCCTTGCCGTGTCCCTCGCGGGCCTGCGTGCCGGGGGCGCCTTTGCCGTCGGCTCCGCCATCGGCAAACTGCGGGGGCGGGAGAGCGGGGACTCGGAGCTCATGCGCCGGGAGGCACGCCGCTTCACGGCGGAGCTCGGGCGTCTCAAGGGCAGCTACGTGAAGATCGGGCAGATGCTCGCGCTCCTCGGCGAACATTTTCTGCCCGCACCGCTCACCGACGCCCTGCACGATCTCGAATCCCAGACGGAGCCCCTGGCCTGGCGCCATCTCGAGCAGCCGGTGCGCGACGCGCTGGGACCACGCTACGCCGATCTGCGGATCGAGTCCCAGGCGCTGGCCGCCGCATCCCTGGCCCAGGTGCATCGAGCCCGGATTCACGGTGATGATCGGGACATCGTCCTGAAGATCCAGTACCCGGACCTGGCCGCGGTGATCGATGACGACTTCGATGCGGTGGTGCGCATGCTCATCCTTGCCCGGTGGGTGAAGGCGGGGCGGGATCTGGACGAATGGCTCGGTTACATGCGCGAGCAACTTCATTTCGAAATTGATTACCGGCGCGAGGCGGCCATGACCCGGGCAGCGCGGGCGGGCATCGAGGAGTACGGTGACGAGCGCTTTTATGTCCCCGAGGTGTTCCCGGACTACAGCGGCGACACCGTGCTGGCGCTGGAATACGTGCAGGGACACCGGGTAACCCAGGCCGAGGTGGCCGCCCTGTCCCAGGTGCGGCGAAATGCCCTGGGCGAAGCGATGCTGGAGCTGTTCTTTCTCGAGCTCTATCACTGGGGGGTACTGCAGACGGACCCGAACTTCGGGAACTACCTGATTCGCAGCCGGGGGCGCCGGGACCAGATCGTGCTCCTGGATTTCGGTTCCACCCTGGCCTGCGATGACGATTTTCGCCGCCACTTCGGCAACGCCATCGCGGCGGGGCAGGGGGGGGATCGGGCGCTTCTGGCGGCGAGTCTCGAGGGACTGGGCTGCCTGCGTCCCGACGCGACGGAATTTGCCCGCGAGAGCTTCTGCGATTTCTGTGAGATGCTCCTCGAACCCCTGGCCCATCCCTCCCAGCTGCCCGCCGAATACCTGAATGGCAAGGGCCAGTACTGCTGGGGACGCTCGCGCCTGATGCAGCGCGTGGGGCGCCAGGCGGCGAGTTCCGCCGCGACGCGGCATTTCGCGACCCCCTCCCGCGATTTCACCCTGATCGTGCGCAAGCTCTCTGGCGTATTCACCTTCATTACTGTGCTGAATGCGGAGTTCAATGGTTATGAGCTGGCCCAGCGCTACATCGAACCGTGGACCGCGGGGGGCTCTGAAGAGGAACGCTGATGGCTGATGATCGCGATGACCGAAGCCGTAGCAAGGCGGTGCCCACGAGCCGGGTGGGACGCTTCGCCCGCGTCGCGCGTCTGGCGGGTGGGGTGGCGGGCGGAATGCTCGCGGAGGGGGCACGGCAGTTGCGGGCGGGGAACCGCCCCAGTCGCCGGGACCTGCTGCTGACCCCGGCGAATGCCCGGCGGGTCACGCGCCAGCTGTCCGAAATGCGCGGAGCGGCGATGAAACTCGGGCAGATCCTGTCCATGGATACGGGCGACCTGCTGCCCCGGGAGCTCGCGGATATTCTTGCCAGCCTGCGCTCCGATGCCACCAGCATGCCCGAGGAGCAGCTGCACGCGGCCATGACGCAGGCCTATGGCGGCGACTGGCGGTCCGCATTCCGCGTCTTCGATCCCTACCCCATTGCGGCGGCATCCATCGGCCAGGTGCATCGCGCCGTGGCCCACGATGGGCGGGAGCTGGCGCTGAAGGTGCAGTACCCGGGCGTCGGCGAGAGCATCGACAGCGACGTGGACAACATCGCCACGGTGCTGCGCATCTCGGGCCTGTTGCCGGCGGAGGTGGATATCCAGCCGCTGCTCGACGACGCGAAGGCGCAGCTCCAGGACGAGGCGAACTATCTCAAGGAGGCGCGCTTTCTCGACCGGTTCAATGCGGTGCTCGGCGACGACGAGCGTTTTGTCCTGCCCGAACTGGTTGGGGAGTTGACCCACCGCAACGT
>CAXBBA010000470.1:0-2547 GCA_963973805.1 uncultured Halieaceae bacterium
CGATTCGTCTGATGCAGGCCGAATTCAAGCGCGTGGAAGTTGACGAGCGCATTGAGCTCGAAGAAGCGCGGGTGCTCGCCATTCTCGACAAGATGGTCAAGCAGCGTCGCGATTCCCAGCAGCAGTTTCTGGATGCGGGCCGCGAAGAGCTTGCCGCCCAGGAAGCGTCAGAGATCGAAGTAATCCAGGGCTACCTGCCCGAGCAGCTCGGCGACGACGAGCTGGACTCCCTGATCGATGCGGCCATCGCCGCAGCGGATGGCGAAGGCATGCAGGCGATGGGCGCCGTTATGGGCCAGCTCAAGCCGCAGCTCCAGGGCCGCGCCGACATGGGCGCCGTCAGCCAGAAAGTCAAAGCACGACTCACGGCCTGACCCCGACCCCCGCCCCCCGGCGGGGCACGCCCACCACCACCGCAAACATCGGATCTCCGGCGAGCCCAAGGCACTCCGGACACGACGCGGCTTACCCGTAGCGCGCTCCGTGGCATAATTTGCGGCCCTTGGAGGCCCGCGCAAACCATGGCCGGACGTATACCCCAGACTTTTATCGATGAGTTACTGGACCGCGTAGACATCGTCGACGTGGTGGATCGCCGCGTAAAGCTGAAAAAAACCGGCAAGAACTACAGCGCCTGCTGCCCCTTCCACGACGAAAAGACCCCCTCCTTCAGCGTGAGCCCCGAGAAGCAGTTCTATTACTGCTTCGGTTGTGGTGCCACGGGCAACGCCCTGGGGTTTGTGATGGATTACGAGAACATCGACTTCCCCCAGGCGGTGGATAACCTGGCTTCGACCCTGGGCCTGGAGGTCCCCCGGGAGCAGTCCCCCGGTGGCAGCGCCGCGCCAGCACAGGAATCGCCCAACAAACCCCTCTACGCCATCGCGGAAGAGGCGGCCGACTTCTACCGCCAGGCCCTGCGCGAGCACGGAGACCGGGATCGCGCCGTCGCCTACCTCAAGCGCCGCGGCCTCACCGGCGTGGTGGCCCGGGACTTCCTGCTGGGCTTTGCCCCTCCGGGCTGGGACAACCTGCGCAAACACCTGGGTGACAGCGAGTTACGACGCAAACAGGCGCTGGAAGCCGGCCTGCTGGTCGAGAACGACAAGGGGCGCATCTATGACCGCTTCCGCGACCGCATAGTCTTTCCGATCCGCGACCGCCGGGGACGGGTCATAGCCTTCGGTGGGCGCGTACTCGGTGACGACAAACCGAAGTACCTGAACTCTCCGGAATCGCCGATCTTCCACAAGGGCCGGGAGCTGTATGGCTTCTACGAGGCCCGGCGCGCCAATCGCCACCTCGAGCGCCTGATTGTGGTCGAGGGCTATATGGACGTGATCGCCCTGGCCCAGGCGGGGATCACCTACGCCGTGGCCACGCTCGGAACCTCCACCAGCACGGAGCATCTGGAGCGCATTTTCCGCGCCGTGCCTGAAGTGGTGTTCTGCTTCGATGGCGATGAAGCGGGCCGCAAGGCGGCGGAGCGCGCCCTGCGCAGTGCCCTGCCCACCATGGGCGACGGACGCCAGGCCCGCTTTCTGTTTCTGCCCGACGGCGAGGACCCCGATACCCTGGTGCGCGCTGTCGGTGCGGAACCGTTCCTCGACCGCGTGCGCACCGCGCAGCCACTGGAGGAGTTCCTGTTCCAGAGCCAGGGCGCGGGCCTGCAGCTGGACACAATGGAAGGCCGCGCCAGCCTGGCCAAGCGCTGCCTGCCCCTGATCCGGGAGCTGCCCGCGGGCGTGTTCCAGGAGCTGATGTTCCGTGCCCTGGCGGAGCGTACGGGCCTGGAGCTGAACAGCCTGATGCGCCTGGAGGCCCAGAACGTCGAGACGCCGCCCCAGGCGCCCCAGGTCGAGGCCCCGGGCCCCGGGTCACCACCGCCGGACGATGGACCGCCACCCGAGGCCTACGACGGCTACGATGCAACGGACTGGCCCCAGCCGGAGCCAGCGCCGGAACCACCTGCCGAGCGCCCCCGGGGCGGCGCCACGGAAACTCTCGCCCAGGCGGCAATCGCCCTGCTTCTGCACAAACCGGCGGTGGCGGAGCGCGCCGACGCCGAGGCCCTGAGCGCGCTCCCCGGCCAGGAAGGCGAGCTCCTGCGGGAAATGCTCCGCCTGCTGCACAAACGCCCCGAGTCCAGCACCGGCATGCTGCTGGGACACTGGTACGGCACCGCCGAAGGAGAACTGCTGGCGCAACTCGCCGGTCAGGAGCGACTCATCCCCCCCGACGGCATCGAACAACAGTTCGACGACATCATCCGACGCCTGTCGAGCATGCCCCTGCGCGAGCGCATCGTCGCCGAGATCGGCGAAATCAAGGGCCGGCCCTTCGACGCCCTGGGAGATGAAGACAAAACCCGCTTGCGTGAGCTTATCCGCGCCCTACGGGACCTGGATGCCCGCACGGCCCCGGGGGCACCCCCTGCCTGAGAGAGGCGCAGGGTAAAAATCCGCCATCGGTCTTGAATTGGCTCCCACCGCGCCCACTGAGGACTGCCGGGCAAATTCTGACCAACTGTGCTAGACTGGCGGGCTA
>CAXBBA010000471.1:0-2541 GCA_963973805.1 uncultured Halieaceae bacterium
GAGCTGGCGTGCGATCTGAATGGCGCTCAGCTCGGGGACCTTCTGCCCCCGCTCGTTGACAAAGGCGTAGCGATCGCGGTCATCGCTGACCCACACCAGGCGCATGTGCTTCCGCTGGCCCTCCTTGTTGCGGTAGCGCAGCCGGGCCCCGGGTTCGAGTTCCTTGACTCGCTTGAGCCAGCGATTGAGGCGGGGCAGCTGTCCGACGCGATCCTCGTCCGGCAGGCCCCGGTGGGGCAGGGGGGACGCGTAGGGGGGGGTGACCAGGGGCGCCTTGCCGCTGAGCGTTGCATTGATGCGGCGCAGGGCGTCTTCATGGCTCACGGAACCGGGATTGGAGCTATGGAGACGCCTGTTCAGCGCGCGGAGCCGGGTCTGCATCTGGCGCAGCTCGCCCTCGGGGAGTGCGCCGCCGGTGGAGGACTGGAGATCATTCAGCAGCTCGTCGAGGAGCGCGGTTTCTTCGCTCCAGGCGACACTGTCTTCCCCTTCCCGGAGAGCCAGCTGCACCAGTGCCGAGCGCCAGCCGCCGTCCAGCAACTCCTTGAGCGCCTGGGGAGTGCGCTCGCCGTCCAGGCGCTCCTGCAGCAGCTTCTCTACACGCTGCTGGGCGCGATTGAGTTTCTCCTGGCCTTCCAGGCCGCTGATAACCCGTTCGATGTTGCGATTCAGCACCCGGTCCTGCTGGGAAAGCAGTCCATCCAGTTTCTGCTGGGCGGTGGCGAAGACTTCGCTGTCTTCGTCGTAGTCCTCGACGATCTGGTCCACGATCGCCGAGACCTTGTTCTGCAGCGAGCGGTTAATCGTGTGATCCGCACTCGCCAACACCGACAGCTTGTCCAGAAGCTGGTGCGCCGGGTGATCGGGTTGGGTAAAGAACTTGGGTTCGTGCAGCGAAAGGCGAGCCAGAGGTACGCGAAGACGCGCAAGATTGGGCGCCATGTCTTCGCTGACCTCAAAGTTGTTGTGCAGCGTGCGGAAGACATTGTCTACGAAGTGCAGGCGGTTGGCGCCATCGCGGTCAAGCTGCGCGTCGCCGCCCTCGCGTTCGCGGATCAGCTGTTCCAGCGGCGCGAGCTCCCCCAGGGAAGTGACCTCGCTCTGCAGCCCCTGGAGTCCCTGGAGCGCCTGCGTCAGCTGTTGCTGGCTGAGAACCGCCGCTTGCAGCGCGGCTGCCGTGGCGCGGGTTGTCCCTCCATCCGTCGCGTCCGCGGCGTCCGGGGCTGCTGCGGCAGACTCCGTCGGCTCTTCCCCGTCCTCCGGTTCGCCAGCGGCGTGCTCCTCGGCGCCACGCTCTCCGCGCTGGGTGTCCAGGGCGCTGATGACCGCATCGTACATCGCGTCGTGTTTATTGAGGGGGTGGGCCGGTGGGTCTGGCGCGGGTTCCTCATCGGCCGTGTCCTGGCGTGCCGGGGCCTTGCCTGCGTCCGTGCTGGAATTCTGGGCTTCGCGCTGAGGCCGTGGGCTTCCCGCGCCGCTTCCCGCGCCGGCGTCGTCGCTGCTTCGAGTGCGGGTCGTGGACTTGATGATGCGTTTTTCTACGGGATTGAGGAGCGATCCGTTGTCGCGAATATCTTCTTCGAGATCGGTCTCGATGCCCTCGTCGATGAACAGCTTGTTTAGGTGGGGATAGAGCTCATCCAGCGTTGGCGCGTAGTGCTCGCGGAAGAATCGCAACGTGTCCTGGATAACCACCGAGCTGTCGCTTATCTGCGCAAAGGCATCCGTGAACGCCTGCACGATATACGCCGGGTGGAATGGGGTGCGAGCCTTGCGTGGCTCCCGGTTTTCGACCAGGGCGGAGCGGATGGTCAGGCATTCGAGTTCGATGCGGTGTTCGTCGATGAGAGAACTGACAATCTTGTCCACCGCGAGCTTCTGGTCCATCTCGTCCAGGGCAACAAGGTCGAGGCTGCGGGCGGACGCCGCTTCCAGATCGGCGAAGCTCTGGCCCTCCCCATCCTTTTTTGTCTTGTCGAGGCTAGCCGCCAGTCCCGTCTCGTAGGCAGCGATGAAGTCCTCGCTGTGTCGCTTGAGCATGTTCAGGGCATCGTAGTGGGCGTGCTGGCCTGAGATGCCGTAACGCGACGACGTGGAGAGGTCGAAGAGCTGGTCGCCCAGCGCGACCACAAAGCGGCGCATTGCCTTGGCGAGCATCTCGCTCCCTTCGACGCGCATGGTGTGCAGCAACTGGTGGGCAACCTCCGGCTCGGGTATCCAGACGATGGATTCCGGAGCGAGGGCTTCGACGAGCGCGGCGGGGAGGGTGTCGTCCGCATCAATGCTGAGGTCCCGGGCGCTGGCGCTGGCCACGCTACCGGGGATGCTGAGCTGCGCCTCTTCGTCGTTGGGCAGTCCGGCGATCACCAGGTGCAGGGGCAGGCCTTCCGGAGGCAGGGGGGAAATCGCCTGTTTTGGGCGGAAGCGGAGCCGCCCGTCACTGTCGATGTCCGCAGCCCCGGCGAAGCGCAAGCCGTCTGGCAGCCGGATATAGGCTGGTAGCGAAGACTTCCTATCGCTCATAGCGTTGCGGTCTCGTCG
>CAXBBA010000472.1:0-2538 GCA_963973805.1 uncultured Halieaceae bacterium
AAAGATCGACCAGCTGTCTTCGTCGATATAGAAGACGATTTTCTTGAAGGTATGACGCAGGTCCGATTTGTTCTCTGCTTCTACCACCCACGCCCGGTGCAGTTCGAAGCGCGGCAGTTCGGGGTTCACATGCTGGGGGTGGGCAATATCGTCGTACTTGATGGTGTTGCCCGCGATGCGATGCGAGTTGTACGGCATGAACATTTCCCGCTTGCCCACCAGTTTCCAGGTAAACCGCTCGAGCACCCCGTTGAACATGTCCACCTGATCATAAAACTGGTGTCCGTCGGTGCCCTCGTAGGGGTTGTCGCAGCACACGGCGGGCGCACGCCGGATGCGCTTGAGCGCTGGGGCGTACAGCCAGGCCGCGCGCCCTTCGGGGCCGGTGCCGGCCTTCTCGTGCGCCACGATGAAGGTGCCGGCCAGACGCGGCGGCGACAGGGTTTCAGACACGTACTTGATCAAGGGGATGCAGGGCTTCAGCTCCACAGGTGGGTCAAGCGTCAGGTTTCCATAATAGAAGTTCACGTCTTCGACGATTTTCGTGAGGGTGAAACTCCCATCGAGCTGCACGATCATCTGGTTGTTGTATCGGCGGGCCGTTGTCCCGCTGTACTTCAACTTGTGATTCCAGATGGCCTCCGCGCCAGACTGCGGAATGGGAAACGGAATTCCGAGCGTTGCGCCACTCGGGAAGTCGACGCCTTCAAGCGTGGCGGTCGTTGCGTTGGCAACCGTTGCGTCGAGAATCTCTTGGGGGAACGTTGCGTTCCGGTGCGTCGGGTAGACATTGATCTTGTAGCTGTCGGGATAACGCTTCAATAATTCGCTGTGCCCGGCCGTCAGGTTCTCGGCGTACTGCGCCATATTGGCGGCGGTAATGGTGAACACCGGTTTCTCAGCGTCGATTTTCGGATTGGTCGGCCAGAAATCCTTCAGCGGGCCACTCTGCGACATCGGTGTCCATTCAGGAATGGTGCCCGCCTTGTTTCCCGCCTTTTCGGCGCCTACGGGTGTCAGATCTTGGGTCAGTCGCGCGGCCTCTTCAGGTGGGGCCTTGGCCAGGCCGGGCTGCACGGCAAGCAGGGACGACGCGGTAAGCGCGGTTCCAAAAAGGTGTATCAAGCGCATAAAAAACTCCTCGTATTGTGTTTGTGTGCGACATGCGTCCTGCACCGATTGAACCGCCCCGCCTTTCGAGGAGGCCATTTGGTTTAAGTGCAGGCGGTTAACTCGGCCTGTTCTGGGGAGGGTTGTTTGGCGAGTTGCCGGTAGTAGTTTGCCTCAGCCTCGGCGGGCGGGATATAGCCGATAGGTTCGAGCAGCCTCACGTGGTTGAACCACGCCACCCATTCCAGCGTCGCCAGTTCCAGCGCCTCCCGCGTCTTCCACGGGCCGCGCCGGTGGATCAGCTCTGCCTTGTACAAGCCGTTGATCGTCTCCGCCAGTGCGTTGTCGTAGCTGTCACCCTTGCTTCCCACGGAAGGCTCGACACCCGCTTCGGACAAGCGCTCGCTGTAGCGGATGCTGACGTACTGCGAGCCCCGATCCGAGTGGTGAATCAGGCTGTCGCGTTCCGGTTGGCGTGCGTACAAAGCCTGCTCCAAGGCATCCAGAACGAAATCTGTCGTCATGGCTCGGCTCACCCTCCAGCCGACGATGCGCCGGGCGAACACGTCGATCACGAAGGCTACATACAGCCAGCCTTGCCAGGTCGAAACGTACGTGAAATCCGAAACCCACAGCTGGTTCGGGCGATCTGCCTTGAACTGGCGATTCACCCGATCCAGTGGGCACGGCTGCTTTGGGTCGGGCACGGTCGTGCGCACAACTTTGCCGCGCACCGCGCCGCGCAAGCCCAGACGCCGCATCAGGCGCTCGACCGTACAGCGCGCGACTTCAGTGCCGTCTCGTTTCAACTGCCGCCAGACCTTGTCCGCGCCGTAGACGGAGAGGTTGGCTTGCCAGACGCATTCGATCTCGGGGATCAAGGTGTCGTCGCGCTGCACACGGGTGCAGCGTTTGGTCGGATCACGCTGGCACGCGGCGTAACGCCAATAGCCCGACGGGGCGATCTGCAGGACACGGCAGACCGGCTCGACCCCGAAAGCATCGCGATGCTGATCGACGAAAGCATTCATGACTTCAGACGGCGGTCGAGCTCCGCCTGCGCGAAAAACGCGCTTGCCAGTTTCAATATCTCGTTGGCACGGCGCAGTTCTTTGTTCTCGCGTTCGAGTTCTTTGACGCGCTGCGCCTCGGCGCTGGTCACGCCCGGACGCTGGCCGGTGTCGGTCTCGTGCCGACGCACCCAGGTGTGCAGCGTTTGCGCGGCGCAGCCCATCTTGGCAGCGACCGATTCAATGGCGGCCCACTGCGACGGGTGATCGCCGCGACTCTCTGCAACCAGACGCACAGCACGTTCGCGGACTTCAGGGGAAAACTTGACGGGTTTCTTCATGGCTCCATTCTCTCAAGGGATGAAGCCTCCTCAAATTGCGGGGCGGTTCAGTTATGGCATCCCGGCTGCTGCTCCTT
>CAXBBA010000473.1:0-2534 GCA_963973805.1 uncultured Halieaceae bacterium
TGCGGGAGGGGCGGCGCCCCAACAGCTATCCGGCCTACCTGGACCTGGTGCGGCGGCACCTCAAGGCCCAGTACCGGCGCGAGGACTACGCCACCGTGGGTCTGCGCATCTTCACCCCCTTCGACCCACTGCTGCAGCAGCGCCTGGAGGCCAGCAGCACGGATATCCTGAATCGCCTGAACGCCGCGGGCGATATGCAGACCGCCAGCGTCGTAACTCGCACCTCGAACGGGGAGGTGGTGGCACTGGTCGGAGGCCGGGTGCCCGGTGCCACGGGTTTCAACCGCGCCCTGGACGCCCGGCGTCCCGCGGGGTCCCTGATCAAGCCGGCGGTCTATCTCGCGGCGCTGGAGCAGCCGGAACGATTCACCCTGGCGACGCCCCTGGATGACAGCTCCTTCACCTACACCGCGCCGAACGGCCAGAGCTGGACCCCGCGGAACTTCGATCGCAAGTCCCACGGCACCGTGCTGCTGCACAGCGCCCTGGCGCGCTCCTACAACCAGGCCACGGCGCGCCTGGGTATGGACGTGGGTATCGATGCGGTGGTCAACGTGCTCCATCGCCTGGGCCTGCCGGCGGATCGGCCCGAAGAAGTGCGCATCCCCCGGGTCCCGTCCCTGTTCCTCGGCGCCGGGGAGTATTCGCCGCTCATGATGGCCCGCCTGTACCAGACCCTCGCCGTGGACGGAACACGCACGCCCCCGCGCAGCATTCGCGCAATCGTCAATCGCCACGGGGAAGTGCTGCGAACCAACGTGACGGAATACGAGCGCGCGGTGGATCGGCGCTCCGTGCACCTCGTCGGCTATGCGCTGCGCGAAGTGGTGATGGAAGGCACGGGACGGGGGGTTTACCGTTACCTTCCGGCCGATCTGCACGTGGCGGGCAAGACCGGCACCACCAACGATGGGCGCGATTCCTGGTTTGCGGGGTTCTCCGGCGACCTGCTGGCCGTGACCTGGGTGGGGCGGGACAACAACGACGCCACGGGCCTGACGGGCTCCAGCGGCGCCCTGCGCATCTGGGCACAGTTCATGGCGGGCGCTGCCAGGCGCTCCCTGGCCTATCCCATGCCCGACGGTGTGGAGCTGCACTGGATCGATGACCGCACGGGTGTGCTCACCGGCGAGGGCTGCGACAATGCCCGCCTGTTGCCGTTCCAGGCTGGATCGCAGCCGGAGCAGCGCAGCGGTTGCCAGCGTGAGCGCGGTGGCCTGCGCGGCTGGTTTGAGAAGTTACTGGGGGGATGACCATGACACGGATGCTGCTGCTACTGCTGACCCTGGTGCTGGGCGCCTGTGCGACGGGGCCAGCACCGGTTTCACCCTCGGATCCCGCCGCCTCCCGCGGCAGCAGCGCCGGGGCGACGCCGGCAATGCCCGGACGCGAAACTCCGGCACCCGCCGCCCCGGGGGCGGGGGTGGTCGACAGTCTGCTGGACGAAGCGCGGAGCCTCCGTGGCCAGGGAGACCTGGCAGCCTGCTTCGCACGCCTGGAGCGTGCGCTGCGCCTCGCACCCCAGTACGCGCCGGTCTACCTGGAACTCGCCCGCAGCCACAGCGCGGCCGGCAACGATGCCCGGGCGGCGGCGAGTGCCGAGCGAGGGCTGTTGTACTGCAGCGCCTCCGAGTGCCGCGCCCTGCGGCGGTTCACAGATTTCTGACACTCACCGTTGAACCTCCGGGCCCCGGCGCGAACTCCAGCAGCTGATTGATGCACCGTGGCCGATCGGCGGCCGTGTGGCTTACGAACAGCAGCTGCGTATGCCCCGCGTCGATGAGGTGGTCCACGGCGGCGAGGAACAGGCGCCGGTGACCCGCGTCCAGGTTCAGCGTCGCCTCGTCCAGCAGCAGGATCGGAGGTTCCTTCACCATGGCCCGGGCCAGCAGCACCAGGCGCTGCAGACCAAAGCTCAGGGTGGCGAATTCCGTCGTGCCCTGCGCGGCGAGACCGAGGGATTCAAGCCATTCCCGCGCCAGCGTTTTCTGGCGGTCCGAAGGACGATCGTAGAGTCCCAGGGAGTCAAAGAAGCCCGAGCAGACCACGTCCAGGGCTGTGCTGCCGCTGGGGATGGCGTTCTGCATGCGCGCATCCACGCGCCCGAAGCGGGCCTTGATTTCCCAGATGCTTTCGCCGCTGCCCCGGCGCTGGCCGAAGAGGGATACGGGTTGCCCATAGGCCTTGGAATTGTCGCCGGTGAGCAGGTCCAGCAATGTGCTCTTGCCGCTGCCATTGGGGCCGGCGACAAGGCAGTGCTGGCCCCGTTCGAAGTGCCAGTGCAGATCGCGGAAGACGCAGAGGTCGCCGAAGGAAACGGTGACGCCGTCGAGGGCAATGGTGGGTCCGTCAGCGGGCATCGCCGGGGTGCCTGAAGTCAGGGGGCGTGGCTGAAACCGGAGCGTCGGCGGCGCAAGGACCCGGGCGACCTCTGCATTGGCGAGCACCCCGTCCCGGGGGCCGGCGGCCACGACGCGACCTTCGTGGAGCACCAGCAGGTGGCTGCAGGCCGCCGGCACATCGTCGAGGTCGCG
>CAXBBA010000474.1:0-2533 GCA_963973805.1 uncultured Halieaceae bacterium
CTTTTGCAGCCCCTTTGCGAGGAGGCCCGCCGCGAGGCGATCGCAGGCCGCGTCGAATTCCCCGTAGGTCCAGCGGATGTGGGCGCCGCACTCTATGGCGGATTTGCCGGGGAAGCGCCGTGCGGACCTGCGCAGCACGTCGCCAAGGGTCTGTCGTCGGGCACGGGAAATGACTGCCTGGGTATCCATGATCGCCTCTATCTCGTCGCGTTGGGGGGCTTATTGTTAGTAAAGCGAGGGGTGGAGCTTGTCGTAACGCCTGATGGAACGTCAAGCGACGGGGGGCGAAGGCGTTCACGCACCCGGGCGTCGTTCTGCGTTCCGCGGCCCGACTCGCTCAACGCTAAAGAATCTGAGCCTTTTGCGTGGATGGATGCGCGTTAATCCTCACCAGCGTGACTCACCCGCTGGATCAGATTTTAACGCTCATGCCCGCAGGAAACCGTCGATGAAACCACCCTTAGCCGATTGCGCATTGCTCGCACTTACCCTCGTCTGCCTGGTTGGGCTGAGTGGGTGCGGAGAAAGCGCGGAACTGGACCTCGGCCCCCTCGCCCCCTACCTGCAGGAGGGCGGTGATGGCGTCTGGCGCGGTGAATACCGCGAAAACGCGTTCTGGCTGGAGAACTTCGAGGATGACGGCGCGATTCGCTACTACTACGCCGACTTCGACCGCCGCGAAGCGGGCAGCCGGCGCATCGGCGTCGACCTGAGCTTTGACCAGGTCGCCCCCGGGGGCCGCGCCGGCCTGATCTACGGCTACGACGGCAGCAGCGGCAACTACTACCTGATCACCGTCAGCCCCGACGGCGAGTTCGCCACCTATCGACGAGACGAGAACGGCGTCAGCCAGATCGGCGGCAGCACGGTGCGCCTGTCCGGCGGCACGCAACGCCTCGAGGTGCAGGAACGGGGCCGCGAAATCGAATTTCTGGTGAACGGACGCTCCATGGGCACCCTGCAGTCAGCGGGCACCGGCGGCGGCGCAGCCGGTATCGCCGCGCTCGGCATCGGGCGCTTCGGCTTCAATCAGTACCAAAGCACGGGACCGGCCACACCAGCTACGGCACCTGAACCGCGCCCCGGCGCGGGCTCCGATACCTCACCATCCCAGGGTGCTTTCGGGGAACCCACCGCTACCGGGAGCGGGATAGCCGGGTCGGCGGGCAGCACCGCGAGCAGTGCAGCGGCCAACACCCTGACCCTGCACACCATCAACGACGAATTCGGCTTTGAACGCCCCCTGGAGGCCTACCGCCTGTCGCTGCCGGCGAACTGGTATCTGAAGGGTTCGGTGCAATGGCACGGCGCGGCCCGATGCCCCATGGACCTGAACAAACTGCATTTTATGGCGACCGCACCCGATGGCTCCGAACGCATTGAGTTCATCCCGGGGGGCACGTGGAGCTGGATGTCACTCTATGACGCCAACCCGGCGGCTCGGCAGTACCAGTCCCTGGAATGCCCCATCAAACGCATTCTGGATATGCCGGCGTTCATGCAGGCCTACATACCCCGCATTCGTCCCAATGCGAAGATCGGGAATACGAGAGCGCGACCGGACCTTGTGCAAAAAGCAATGGCGAACGTGGGCAACCTCTCTAACGACCCGAACCAGCGCGTTCACCTGGAAGTACAGGAAGTCGAGGTGAGCTATGAAGTGGACGGCAAGACCATCAACGAATTGCTGATCTCCACCGTACTCTTTTCGCAGATACCGGGTCCCGACCCCTATGGCGGCATGAATGGAGTGACCATGGTCGCCCAGAGCATGGGCACCATCACCGTCGCCAACGTGAACGCCCCTGCCAATCGCGAGCTGCTCGGCATGGTCGGCGAGTCCCTCGAAATACTGCCGGACTACGCGCAGCGTATAGAAAGTGTCATGGAGAACCGTTCGCAGATGATGGCGCAGGCATTCCAGCGCCGTCGCGCCGCACAGCAGCAATACCTGGCCTCGCGTCGTGCCGCCGCAGCTGCCTCGCGGAGCAGCAGTTCGGTGGACACCACCGGCAGCGACATTCTGGATATCCAGTTTCGGGGCTGGAAGAGCCGTGATGCGATGACCAGTGCCGGACAGTCCCGCGCCGTGGATGGCATTCACGACCGCACCGCCTTCAACAACACTCAGGGGCAGATCGTGTATATGCCGACCTCCCATAGCCGCATGTACCAGCTACCGAACGATGTGTATGTGGGGACCAACGACCAGTTCTTTAATCCCGTGCAGGCGACGGGGGAGTTTGGCACCGAGTTGGGGGAGCATGATTACGGTTGGTAGCAGCTACTCAATGCTCACCGATAGAACAGGAATTTCTTGGCGTGACCACGGGAAAGCACCGGCTTGCCATCAACGACCTTCGGAAGAAAAAGAAACTGCTTCACCGCTTGTATGGCAGCTTCTTCGAAGACCTCGGGGCCCGAACTATTGATAAGCTGAGGGAAGTCCAATCAAAGCCCGGAGGTGACTACCGCAGTCTGGGAACTGGGAGCGTTAGAAATTCTGTGTCAATCCACTAATCTCACTATGAGA
>CAXBBA010000475.1:0-2531 GCA_963973805.1 uncultured Halieaceae bacterium
GAGCTGATGCTTGCGGGGGGAGCGGGGAACATCTCCGTGACCGCCAATGTCGTACCCGAGGTGATGGCGGCGCTTTGCCGCGAAGCCCTGGCGGGGAATGAGGCCGAAGTGGCGGCCCTGCAGGAACGGATCCGGGCCCTGAATGAAGTGTTGTTTATCGAGGCCAATCCCATGCCCGTGAAGTACGCCCTGGCCCACCTTGGTCGCATCCCGAAAGGTATTCGCCTGCCCCTGACCTGGCCCGAGGGCGAGGTCGCGGCGCAGATCGAGCGCGTTTTGGGAACTATGGAGCTATGATGCGCGCCCTGCTGATACCCCTTTTTCTGCTGCTGTCTGGTTGTGGCTTCCTCTTTGGCGATGACGGGATGTTTCGCGACAGTTCCGCGGACTATGAAAACGCTCAGGAATTAGAGCCGATCAAGCTGCCTCCGGGACGCCAGAGTGAGCGCATCAACGAGATTTACGCGATTCCCCCGATCGAGAGCGAGCCCCAGTTCGCCTCCGGCGATGATGTACCACGACCCGCGCCGCTGGTCTCCGGAAACGCCGATCAGCTCGTGCGCATCCAGAAGCTTGGCGACGACAGCTGGGCCCTGATCGCCGTGGCGCCGGGGCAGCTCTGGCCCCAGCTCCGCGCCTTCCTGTCCGCAGCCAATATCGAAATTGCGCGCATGGACGCGCGCGCCGGCATCATCGAAACCACGTATCTCGAACTGCAGAACCAGACCCAGCCATCGCGCTTTCAGTTGCGCGTAGACCGGGGCGTGCAGCGCGGCAATAGTGAATTGCATGTGCTGCAGATGTACCAGCGGAACGCCGAGGGCTGGCCGGAACAGTCCGACGACGGCGAGCTGGAGTCGGAGATGCTGCGCAGCGTGGCGCAATACATCGCCAACAGCGCCGATACCGCGCCCGTATCCATGATGGCGGAGCAGTCCATCAACTCCAGTGCCCGCGTAGTGATGGACGACGATGCCCAGGGCCCCCTGATACGCCTGGAGCTGCCGTTCAACCGTGCCTGGGCCTCCACAGCCCGTTCCCTGGATCTCTCGGGCTTCGACATTACCGATCGCAATCGCAGCACGGGAATCTACTACATCACCTACGTCGGTGAGCAGGAAGAAGAGAAGTCCGGCTGGTTTGGCTGGTTCGGTGGTGGTGAGGACCAGCACCCCGCCGCCGGCGTTCCCCTGCTCCTCACGATGGAGACCGTGGGCGAAGACCGCATGGAGCTTCGTCTGCGTCCCGAGAAGGACGCCGACGCTCTCTCGGTGAAAGAAATCCAGTCCCTGCTGGTCCTGATCAAGGGCAATATCAACTAGTGCGACTGGCGTTCCTGGGCAGCGGTAGCCGGGGCAACGGCACGCTGCTCGAGGCCGACGGCTGCCGCCTGCTCATCGATTGTGGATTCTCCGTGCGCGACGCCAATCGTCGCGCAGCGGAGCTCGGCCTCGACCTGTCATCGCTTGATGCGATCCTCGTTACCCATGAGCACAGTGACCACGGCAGCGGCGTGGCGGCGCTGTCCCGGCGCTACGGTATTCCCGTGTATATGAGTCACGGCACCTGTGCCAGCGGTCGCATCGCCAACTGCGACGAGCTGCGCTGCTTTGATGCGGATTCCGAGTGGTCCATCGGTCCCCTGCGCATTCGCGCCGTTGCGGTGCCCCACGATGCCCGCGAGCCCGTGCAGTTCTGCATCGAGTCCCGGGAGCGACGCATCGGTGTACTCACGGACCTGGGCTCCGTCACTCCCCACGTATGCCGGGCGTTCGGCGCCTGTGACCTCCTGGTGCTGGAGTTCAACCACGACCGGGAGATGCTCGCCGCGGGGCCCTATCCGCCGGCGCTGAAACGGCGCGTGGGCGGCGACTGGGGACACCTGTCCAACGATCAGGCGCTGGCGCTGCTCAAGCAGGTGGACCTGCAGCGTCTGCAGACCCTCGTGGTGGCCCATATGAGCGACAAGAACAACTCTCGCTCTCTGGTTGAAAACCTGCTGGCCGAGCACGTTCCCGAAGTCCTGGCGCGAACCTGCTGGGCAGTTCAGGACCGGGCCCTGGACTGGCTTTCGACGCAGCCCTCTGCTGCGGCGTTGGCCGGGCCCGGTGCCAAGCTGGTCTCATGACCGGTGATCGGGGCATACTATAACCCTTGTCCCGAGGCCTCTTATCGTGAGCAACGACCCAATCAGCATCGTCCAGCGCGGTAATCTGCAGAACCTGGAGAAAACCCTGCGCAAGCAGTGGCGTCTGGGGCAGAATATCGTGCTGTGCTGGTGCTGGGACGAGCGGGGATTGCTCGTGATCTTCGTGCCTCACTACTTCCTGGGAAACTATTGCGCCCAGCGCGGTCGCCCCGAAAAACCCGACGAGAACGAGAATTACATCCGGGAGCTGATCAGCGGCAGGCGGCGCAAGAGCCGCGACGAGTTGTTCGCCATCGCCGTGCGTCTGGGTGTCGCTCCCACGTTCATCAAACTGGAACACCCCCTCGAAGAAACCCTCTCGGTGATGGGGTCCGTGGAGCAG
>CAXBBA010000476.1:0-2522 GCA_963973805.1 uncultured Halieaceae bacterium
TTTTCCCCGCCACCCGACGCAATCCCTTGCAGGCTCCGGGCTGTAGTCGGGTGGTGCAGGTCGTCGGGTGATTTACCCGAGTACCCGTTACCCGACGCATAGCGTTCCATCGTCGGCTTGACTGATATGGCCCTCATCAATGGCGCGGGTTATGCACGCTCTCAAGGACTTATCGCCCATGCCGAAAATACCCTCTGCCCCTGCGTACCGCTTGAGGCTTTCGCGGGTGGTGGCTTGCTCGGACTTCACTTTCTCAATGATCATCGGAAGGGCTTTCCGGTATCGGGCCTCCGCTCTCTCGTTCACGCTGGAGACAATGGCGGGAGGTTCTACCCACTCCAGGACGCCGCCAGCGGCACGGCGCATCCAGAAGGTGTCCACCTCGGTCCGATAGTTGGACTTCACAACATTGAAGCGCACCATCTTTCGGCGCTCGTCATCGTCCAGGGCCATCTTCTTGGCTTGGTCGGGGCTGGGGACGGCCAGGGTTGCGGCGAAACGTAGCGCATCCACAAATGCACTGGCGCCACGAATGTCATCGGCGGTATCGCCCGTCGATCCCTTGCGGCTGTGGTGGGCACATATGACCGTCACGCCAGTGGCTCGCCGAATTGTCTCAAGGGCCTCCACGAACTTGGTGGCCGCCTCGTTCTCGTTCTCGTCACCCGAACGGAATCGGCTTACAGGGTCGAGAATGATTAAGCGTAGGTTCTCGATCTCCAGTGCCGCGTCGATAATGGCCTGTATCCATTGAGCGCGATGGGTGATGTTGCCCTCCGCCTTTTCGGTAAGGCGGTTGTCCAGGCCCAGACGGGATACCGGGTAGAAGTTTTGCCCTAGCAGTCCGTGCTCGCCCCGCCATTCGGCCCAGCCGTAAGCCTTCGCGATGGCATGGAGCCGCCGCGCAAACTCATCCTGGTCATCCTCCGCGCCCAGCATCAGCACGCCGCCGGGTGTAGGGATCGCGTGTCCGAAAAAGGGGGTTCCGGTGGCTACGCAAGCGGCTAGCTGCATCAGCCAGAATGACTTGCCTGTACTGCCGGGCGCGACGATAGCAGCGGCCACCGGCTCAGGGATCATTCCCTCAACAACGTAACGCTGAGGCTTGGGCTCCAATCGCAGAAGATGGCAAGCCCTCGCTGAATCCAGGTCGATGGCTAGGGCGTCATTTGCAGCATCCGCGAACACGGTGTCGTCGCGGGTTTCCCTATGCTGTGTCTCTAGTGCCTCTCGCACCGCTTCCAGCCCACGGGCGACATGAATGTCGTTCCAGTCGGTGCCAGATTCGTCAGGCCCAAAGTCGGGGAGCGCCACGGCGGCCCCTGTCGCCTCGGCGGCCTTTTCGGCGGCGACCTTGAAAGCCACGGCCACGGTCGCGCCCGTCGCATGGCGGACGGTTAGGCCAGTAGCCAATCCTTCCACGACATACACTTTAGAATCGTCGCCGGGAAGAAGGGTGCAACCGCCCGCGACCTTGCCGCCGCTCATGAACGGCTTAAACCCGCCTTCGGAGGTGATCGCTTGGAGCGATTGCAGACCGTCCGGGCCTTCTACCTTCACCAGCAGGCAGTCGCGCATAACGCCCTGCTTGGTTTGGTCGTCAAAGAATGATGCCCGGTCAATGTCGGCTTGCCGGATTTCGCCAACCACGCGAACGTCTTTTCGCATCAGGTACGGGTGATAGTCTTGGGCGGGCTGGGCGGCGTCCCATATCTCGCTGGCAATGCGGGCCCGCGGCTCTTGGCGGCGCTGTCGTTCCGCTTCCGCCTGCTTTATGGACTCGCGAAGTCTCGCCCGTTCGTCATGATCCAGGCGCTTGCCGTTGCGGGCGCTCCATTTGCTCGTGATGCCTTCACGCCAGCAGCCATAATGCCCGGCGGGGATGCCGTCCAGGTGCAGGCAGTAATAGCCAGCCTTGTCGCTAGGCTTATCGCCGGTGCTGAATCGGTGCAACTGCCCGTCGGCCTCGATGTGGTCCGGCGGGGCGATCCCGTCCGCTAAAATCGCTTCACGGAACGCGCCGATAGCTTCATGGGCGGCCGAAGGAGCATGGCAACGCAAGGGGGTGTTTGTCATTCGTGCACCTCACGCATTGCTGTCACGACCTCGGACTGGGTGGGCCAGATAAGCGAATAACGTCCATATCGGCAGGCTTTGGCGTCGCGGTCAGTACCCGTTTCGACGGTTTTGTCGATGACGCACCCAAACTCCCTCAAGGTCCGCAAGTAGTTGTGGGCGTTGGGTGTGCCAATGGCCTTATTGAGCTCCATGGCGGTTTTGCTGCCTGCTCCCAGCGCCAGCATAGCCCTGGCAAGCCTCGGACTGGCGGAGATCGTTTGCCATGGGAAATCCTTTCGCGGGCTGTCTGCGTGGACAGTGCCGTGCGCTTGGCTGTGATGTTTCATGCTGAGTACCCCTCGGCCCGGTGCTCTCCGGGCTACTCTCTATCCCGTGATGCGCTTTAGAGCCGCGTCGAGCTCCAGCAAGGTCTGGATCAAAAAGGCAAGGCGGGCTGTCTGGCC
>CAXBBA010000477.1:0-2516 GCA_963973805.1 uncultured Halieaceae bacterium
CAGAGCACCACCATCAGCAGCAATCCGACAAGCAGGGGCAAATCCAGCAAGCGCGTGTAATCCACCGAGGTGAAATCCCAGCGGGAGATCATGGCCTGCGCCTTCCACAATTGCTGGCGCAGGGCATCCGGGGTGATGGCCGCGTAGTTGCGCACCCACAACAGATTGGCGGTGAGTAGCTGCTCATAGGCCCGCGCCTGGTCGCCGAGCTCCTCCGAAGCCTGGTTCGCTTCCACGAGCATGGTTACCAGGCGGTTCCCGGCCTGAAGTTTTTCCTGCAGCAGGGAGCGGTGCTGCAACTCAAGGCGCGCCGCCACGCGACTCTGCTGCGCTGTCCAGGCTTCAGCGCCGGTACTGTTGTGAAACAGCGGCCCTTTCTCGACGGTACGCAGCATTTGCTCCGTATCGATGGTGGCGAGGGAGAGCTCGGTGATGCGCAGGTTCCGCTGCGCCCGCGCCGCAGCGAGGCCCCGCACATCCGGCAGGCTGCCGAGGCGCGAGAGCATGACCTCTCCCAGTTCGGATTTGAGTCCCGCCACTTCGAGGCGTCGCCGCGTCAGGCTGGCGTCCGCGTTGATCGCTTCCTTGCTGCTGCGCAAGGCATCAATCTCGTCCCGCGCAGACTCCAGCTCCGCGGCGAGGGCTTCCGTCGCATCCACCAGTGCCAGGTTCGCCGCGGCCATGGCCGCAAACTTGTCGGGCGCATCCCCAAGGGTTCCAAGCAGGCGCCGCACTTCGGCGCGACGCTGCTGGGCTTCGTTAGAACGCACCTCGGCGAGGCGCGCCTGGAGCATGCTCCGATATTGATCGCTGTCGAGAATGGAGGCATCGAGGAGCGCCAGCTTTGCAGTGCGGACGCTGTTGATGCGGGGCGCTGCACGCTGGGCCAGCTCCAGCGTGGTTTTTTCTGCCTGCAGTGCCTGGCGCTTGCCCGTGCGCTGCGCCGCGAGCACGCGCTGTTCCAGGTCCGAAGACGGCGCACCGGTGGAACTGCTCACGGTCTCCTGCAGGCGCGAGGACAACTGCGCCAGGCGCTCCCGGCGTTCCTGGTCGAGCGCCGCCGCGGCGGCGCTGGCGTCCATCTCGAGCTGCCGTTCGGCTATCCACGCGGCACGCTGCGTATCCAGGCGGTCTATCTCCGCCTCAAGGGCGTCCCGGTCCGGATTCCTGCCCAGGCGGGAGTCGACGGTGGCCGGCGCTTCCTGCACGTCGCGGAGTTGCTGCTCCAGCGCTTCCACCCGGGCATCGCCACTCGCGATCACATCCCGGTACTGTTTTTGGCGATCTTCCATGACCGCAATGGTGGCGAGGCTGTCCTGCGCCTCCGCCAGGGCCTGGGTCAGGGATGTGCGCACTTCCTCCGACAGCGCGCTGTCTGCATCGACCGCCGCCTGTAACGACTCGATGCGCGCCGCATTGAGCGTTTCATTCTGGGCCCAGGCCGGGGCAACGAGCAACGAGGCGGTAAACAGGAGCAGTGCCAGCAGATTCAGGAAACGCATGTCAGAGCCACCGTCGCACGCGAAATACAAAGGTCAGGCCGACGCCGAAGATGGCGCAGAGCAGCACCACAATCCAGAACGCCGCGCCATCTTCAGTGCCGGGCATACCGCCCACATTGATGCCCAGGAGCCCCGTGAGAAATCCCAGGGGAAGAAATATGCCCGCGACGGCCGTGAATACGTAGCTGCGTTCGTTCATCTCTTCGGCGATGCGGTTGGCGAGCTCCTCCTGGGCGAGTACCGCGCGGTCCCGCACCTCGTCCAGGTCCTCGATCTGCCGGATAAGACGGTCCGTGATTTCCCGCAGCCGCAGTCGATTCAGCTCGTCCAGCCAGGGCAGGGTATCGCCCACGAGACGATTCATCGCCTCCCGCTGCGGCGAAAGATAGCGACGGACGGCGATGACCCGCTTGCGCAGCTGCGCCAGCTCCAGGCGCAGGCCGTCACGCTCATCCGCCAGCAGGCGGGCTTCGATATCCATCACCTCGTCTTCGAGGTGCCCCAGGGTCTCGCCCATGCGCTCCATCGTCCGATCGCACCAGGCCACGAGGAGTTCCGCCGCACCGGTGGGTCCGTCTCCGGCGAGCAGGTCCTCCACCACGTCCTGGGTCGAGTTGAGGGGGCGCCGCCGCGTACTGATCACCCGGCTGCCATCGGTCCAGATGCGCAGGGACACCATGTCTTCCGCCGCTTCGCCCTGGGGCGCATTGAGGCCCCGCAGCGTCAGCAACAGATTGCTGCCGCGGGCGAGAGCCCGGGGCCGCGTCTCGGGGTTCACGAGGGCGCGGCTGGCGATGTCGTTCAGCCCGCTGTCATTCTCCAGCCAGGTCCGCACCTCGGGGTCCTCGAAATCGAGGTGGGCCCAGGTGATGTCCGTCGCCGGGGAGCGCAGCAGCTCCTCCCAGCTTATGCGGGATGCCCCACCCCGGCCGTCCAGGCGGAGCAGGTGGATAATCCCCTTGGGAGGCGGAGCTGCCGATTCTGGCGTGGAGGACTCGATCATGGCGCCAATAT
>CAXBBA010000478.1:0-2513 GCA_963973805.1 uncultured Halieaceae bacterium
GTAACCCAGGCCCGTCATCTCGTAGCAGCTGGCGGGCCTGGGTTACCTGGGTACGGACATTGTCATCGACCGCGATCGCGGCCCCATGCTGCTGGAGCTCAATGCGCGGCCCGGTCTGTCGATCCAGATCGCGAACCGCCGCGGGCTCGTACCGCGCCTGCGTCATGTCGAGGGCCTGGGGCAGGGGCCCCACCCGAACGCCGCGGGTCGCGTCGCCTACGCCATGGAGGCCCTCGCGGCGCTCTGACCCCCCCGATCGAGTGTCCAGAGACTTTACATATTTTCACGCGTGACATTTTTGTGAACGCGAGTGAAACAATTAAGTCTTTGGAACATGGGGGAATTCTCGCCGCAGCATGAATCTTGCCTTGTTGGAGCGACGTTTATCATCGACTCCAAGAGGAATAGCACTATGTTTCGTCCCCTTCCCCTGGCCGCCGCGCTGCCCCTGGCCATGAGCATGGCCTGGTCCCAATCCAGCTACGCCGAATGTATTGAGGATCCGGCAGAGACCGTGATCTGCGCCGCCGATGACAGCAACGGCTTTGATGATGATTCCCGCGATGACATGGACATCACCGTGAACGCCGGGGTAACGGTGTCGAACGATGGCGAGGCCATCCGCGTGGACGATGACCTGACGCTGCTGAACAACGGCATCATCACCAGCTCCGGCGACGATGGGGTGCAGGCAGACAACGACGCCAACATCACCAACAACGGCAGCATCTTCAGTACCGCCGATGAGGACGATGGTATCCAGGTAGGTTCGGACGCCGTCATCGTGAACAACGGCACCATCGCCTCGACCAAGGATGGTGTCAATGCGGAGGAGGGACTGCAGCTCACCAATGCCCTCGGCGGAGCCATCGCGGGGGATGACGACGGAGTGCAGGCCGAGGACGACGCCACGGTAGTCAACCACGGCACGATCACAAGTGGTGACAAGGGGATTGATACGGAAGGTTTCGACAACCTCGACGTGACCAATACGGGCCTTATCGATGCCGGTGACAAGGGCATTCGAGCTGGGGCTGACGATGATGGCGAAGGCGGCAACGGCTTCGTCCTGAGCAACAGCGGCACCATTACTGCGGGCGACGAAGCGATCGAGGCGGGGGATGCTGCGGCTATCGACAACTCCGGCACCATCGTGTCCGGCGGTGACGACGCTATCCAGCTGGGCGAAGACGCCTTTATCTTCAATGCAGAGAGTGGGCAGATTCTCAGTGCCGGCGGCGACGGTATCGATGTGGACTCCGGTTTGATCATCAATGAAGGTGTGATCCGCAGCACCGCTGAAGGCGAGGCGGGCATCGATGTGGACGAGGGCGACAGCGGACTCGAAATCATCAACACCGGCGAGATCAGTGGCGAATACGGCATCCTGGTTGAAAACGGATTGACGGACCCCGTGGTGGACCCCGCCAACGTCCAGTCCCAGACTGTTAGCAACTACGGCCTTATCGAGGGTACCGGTGGCACCGCGCTGTCCCTTTGGGAGGGCGACGACACACTCAACCTGTTCGATGGCTCGACGATCGTCGGTGATGCCTACTTCGGTGGGGACAACGACAGTCTCAACTTGCTCGGCAGCGACCTGGGTCTGGTCGCGAATCTGTTCGATGGCGGTGAGGGGTTGGACACGGTGGATTTTGGCCTGAACCTGTTCAGCAATGTGCAGTCCCTGTTCTGGGACGGGAGCGTCTTTGATTTGACCTATGCGGTGGACGATGTCAGCTGGGATCTGCGCCTGAGCAATTGGGAGCAGTTCTACTTCAATGATGTGAGCTTTGATTCCGTGGACGCCTTCCGCGCGGTGGCGACCTACGTTCCCCTGCCGTCAACGCTGGGGCTGTTGGCTCTCGGGGCGCTGGCCCTGGCGCCTCGCCGCCGGCGTCGCTGAATCGCGCCGGGCTTCCGGCGGTAGCCGGGGCCCGACGCTCGTCGATCAGGGGCGCTTTTGCGCCCTTGATTGCTTCCGGGCCCCGGTGTTTTCATAGGCCGCCAGAGTCCGGCGCATCCGGGTCTGCCCTTCACCCGTCCCGGAGAATCCCCCATCACTATCTGGACCTACCGCCTTCCCTTTGAGCTCGGTACCTCCCGGTACCGTGTCGAATTTGCCATCGGTTTTCAGGCCTACACGGCGCGCCTGTTTCGTGGTGAGACGCTGGTGACAGAGCAGCGAGGGCTGTTCGCGGCAGGCTATGGCAACCCGCGTTTGGCGTTGCATGACGAGGAAGCAGGCCTTGTCAGCGTCGAGGTCGGCTACATCAGCTGGCGCTCCGCCGGGATCGAGGTGCGCCAGGGCGAAGCGTTGCTCTATGCGAGTCATCCCGGGCGGGACATCCACGTCGCCGAGAACAGTTCCCTGTTCAATGCATTGCCGACGCAGGACCCGGCCGCGGCCCGGGAGGCCGCGGAGCGCTGGGAGCGGAACAAGTATTCCATCCTTGCGGACCTCGGCCTGGGTGCGCTGTTCTTCATTGTCGGCAAACTGACCGGTGATCTAA
>CAXBBA010000479.1:0-2488 GCA_963973805.1 uncultured Halieaceae bacterium
GGCATGCTCGATGCCGAAGAAGCCATGGTCACGTTTCTCAACCTCGTGGCCTCGGAGCCCGACATCAGCCGCGTTCCCATCATGGTGGACTCGTCCAAGTGGAGCGTCATCGAAGCCGGTCTGCGCTGCATCCAGGGCAAGGCGGTGGTCAATTCCATCAGCCTGAAAGCGGGCGAAGAGGAGTTCCTGCATCAGGCGGGCTTGTGCCAGCGCTACGGTGCCGCCGTTGTGGTCATGGCCTTCGACGAAGACGGCCAGGCAGATACGCTCGAGCGTCGCCGGGAGATCTGCGAGCGCAGCTATCGCCTGCTGCGCGAGAAACTGGATTTCAATCCCGAAGACATCATCTTCGACCCGAACATCTTCGCTGTGGCGACGGGCATGGACGAGCATAACGGCTACGCCCTGGACTTCATTGAGGCCACGAAGTGGATCAAGGATTCCCTGCCCGGTGCCAAGGTCTCCGGGGGCGTGTCCAACGTGTCCTTCTCCTTCCGGGGCAACAACCCCGTACGCGAGGCAATCCACTCCGTCTTCCTTTACCACGCCATCGCGGCGGGCATGGACATGGGCATCGTCAATGCATCGCAGCTGGCCGTGTATGACGAGCTTCCTGGGGAGCTGCGGGAAGCGGTGGAGGACGTGATTCTCAATCGCCGCGACGATGGCACGGAACGGCTGCTCGAAATCGCGGGTAAATACCAGGGAGATGGCCAGGGCAGCGCCCGGGTGGAAGACCTCTCCTGGCGGGACCAGCCCGTGGGCAAGCGCCTGGAGTACGCGCTCGTCAAAGGCATCAACAGTTACATTGAGGAAGACGCCGAAGAAGCGCGGCAGCAGGCGGAGCGGCCCATCGAGGTCATCGAGGGTCCCCTCATGGACGGCATGAACGTCGTGGGCGATCTGTTCGGCGAGGGCAAAATGTTTCTCCCCCAGGTGGTCAAGAGCGCCCGGGTCATGAAGCAGGCGGTTGCCTATCTCCAGCCCTACATCGAAGCCGGGAAGGCTGCGGGGTCGACCAATGGACGCATCCTGATGGCCACGGTCAAGGGCGACGTCCACGACATCGGCAAGAACATCGTCGGCGTGGTGCTTCAGTGCAACAACTACGAGGTCATCGACCTGGGCGTGATGGTCTCCTGTGAGGAGATTCTGCGCGTCGCCCGGGAAGAGAAGGTGGACCTTGTCGGCCTGTCCGGCCTCATCACGCCGTCTCTGGACGAGATGGTGCATGTGGCGTCTGAGATGCAGCGCCTCGACTTCCAGGTGCCCCTGATGATCGGCGGCGCCACCACGTCCAAGTCCCACACGGCGGTGAAGATCGAACCCTGCTACCAGAACGACCTGTCGGTGTATGTGCCCGATGCGTCCCGCAGCGTCGCGGTGGCATCCCAGCTGCTCGGTGATGGCAAGGCGAGCTTCGGCGCCCAGCGCCGCGAGGAGTATCAGCAGGTGCGCGAGCGCATGGCCAATCGCAAGCCCAGGACTGCACGCCTGAGCTATGCCGATGCCCTTGGCAACCGCGCGAAACTCGACTGGAGCGAGTACGAGCCCCCCGTTCCGACCTTCACCGGGGTGAAAGTCATCGAGGACGTTTCCCTGGAAGCGCTGGTCGAGACCATCGACTGGACGCCGTTCTTTATTACCTGGGAACTGGCGGGCAAGTATCCGCGCATCTTCGACGATGAAGTCGTCGGCGCCCAGGCCCGGGAACTCTTCGACGACGCCCAGGCCATGCTCGCGCGTATCGTGGACGAAAAATGGCTCACACCCCGCGCGGTGCTGGGTTTCTGGCCTGCCCATTCCAATGGCGAAGACATCGTCCTCGACGGCGCGGGAGCCGAGGGTGTCGTACTCCATCACCTGCGCCAGCAGGGAGCGAAGCCCTCCGGGCAGCCCAACTTCAGCCTGGCCGACTACATCGCTCCCGAGGGCGACTACCTCGGCGGATTCTGTGTTACAACGGGGCACGGCGTGGATGAGCGGGCCCGGGCGTTTGAAGCCGAGCACGACGACTACAGTTCGATCATGCTCAAGGCGCTGGCAGACCGCCTGGCGGAGTCCCTGGCCGAGCACCTCCACCGTCGCGTGCGGCGGGAACTCTGGGGCTATGCCGCGGACGAAGCCCTGAGCAACGCCGAACTCATTCGCGAGCGCTACCGGGGAATCCGCCCGGCCCCGGGGTATCCGGCCTGCCCGGACCACACCGAAAAACGGACGCTGTTCAAGCTGCTCAATGCCGAAGAAAACTGTGGTGTGAGCCTGTCTGAGAATTTCGCCATGAGCCCGGCGGCGGCGGTCAGCGGCTGGTATTTCGCCCACCCCGAGGCGCGTTACTTCGCTGCTGGTAAAATCGGTGAAGACCAGCTGGCGTCCCTGGCGCAGCGCAAAGGAATAGAAGAAGGAGAGCTCAGACGCTGGCTCTCACCAAATCTGGATTAATTGCCGAGAGGCTGAGGTAGTAGAGACATGAATGACGCTTCCCCCC
>CAXBBA010000480.1:0-2484 GCA_963973805.1 uncultured Halieaceae bacterium
GGGCGGTTATCTGCTCCATGCCGCTCCTGCGGGGCTGCAGCTGGGTATGGCGGTGCTGGTGGGGCTGGTCGGTATGGTACTCGCCCTGGCGCTGGCCGTGCTCGCCTGGCCCGTGTTGGCGGCGCACAGCCCGGCGATGGCGCGCGTGTTCCTGGCCCTGACCGTGGTCGGCATGGCGCTGTCCGGCGTGGAGCAGGCGGGGGTGCTCGCCATGCGCGACTTCAGCGATAGCTACATGGCCGCTGAGGGCGAGCAGCAGGCGCTGCTGGCCAGTCTGTCCGCCACCGGTGCCCTGCTGCGCAACGGCGTACACTATATCGCTTTGATGGTTGCGGGGATGACACTCGGCGTATGGTACTTCTGCCTGCTACGGTTTGCGCTGCTGCCCTGGGTGCTGGCGGCCCTGGGGCTGGTCGCTTGTGCCCTGCAGCTGTACGCCATCGCCCAACCCATACTCGGCGGCGTCGTGCCCTTTGTGCTTCTGGCGCCCCTCGCGCTGGCGCAGTTGCTGATGGGGGGCTGGCTGCTGGCGTTTGGCTTTCGGGATTCGCCCCCCGCCGATCCCGCGGCGTGACGCGCCGGTCCTCCGGCTGCGCCACCGCTCCTGACTGTTCCACGCGCTGATGATTGAAGCAGACCCCTGGCTGCTGCTGAGCATCAGCTTCGCCCTGTCGCAGCTCCTGCTGGGGCTGATGTTGCTGCCGTCCCTGCGCCCCCTGACCCAGGAGCAGCGGTTCTACGCCGCGTTCCTTGTCGCGGTGGGGGCCTATCTGCTGGATCCCCTCGTGGCCGACGAGGGGCTGAGCTTTGTGCTCCAGAGCATCACTGTGTTCGTGCCGGGCATGTTCTTTCTGTTCAGCGCCAGCCTGTTTGACGACGATTTTCAGCTGCAGCCCTGGCATTTCTTCGCGGTGGGCCTCACGGTCGTACCGCCGTTCATCGGTCACATCCTCCACGGCTTTGACGTCTACGGCTTCGACCCCCTGATGTTCGTGGTACCCCAGTTGTTGGAGTTCCTGCTGCTGGGGCTCGCCCTGGTGGTGGCGGTGCGCTTCTGGAGTCCGGACCTGGTGGCCCGCCGCCGACAGCTGCGTGTGTGGTTTTCGGGGTTCACGGGTTTGTACATACTCACTCTCATTCTGCTGCGCGAAACCGTGCTGCAGCAGCATGAGTCCCTGGCGGCGCTGCAGTTTCTCCCCCCTTGTGGGTTGCTTTTTGCAACTAACATGCTGCTGCTGCGTTACCGGCGCGATATCTGGGGCGCCCCGGCAACCGGGACCGATGCCGCCGCGACTGGCGAGGGGGAACAACCCGGTCCCACGGCATCCCCCGCCAGCGACGCGGCGACGGCGGTAGCCGACGAAGATCTGCAGCGGGTCCGCGAGCTCATGGAAGAGGCGCGGGTGTACCGCGAAATGGGGCTGACGCTGGCGGACCTCGGACGCCAGGCGGGCATCCCCGTCTATCGCCTGCGCGAGGCGATCAATGGTGGTCTGGGCTACCGCAACTTCAATGACTTTCTCAACAGCTACCGGGTGCGCGAGGCGGCGGAGCGCCTGGGGGACGAGGCCCAGCGCGATACCCAGGTGCTGGTGATCGCCCTGGAGGCGGGCTTTCGCTCCCTGAGCACGTTCAACAAGGCTTTTCGGACGGTTCACGATCGCACGCCCACGGAGTACCGGCGCGACGCCCTCGAGAAAGGCAGCCCGCAGTAGCAAATTGCGAAACACAGGCCAGGCGGTAGTGAGAATCATTCTCACGACTGTTGGCCGTTGCGACTATAAATCGCTGACGAATTCCTCAAATCGCCCATAAGTAGCCCCCTGGGCGACTGGCGTACCGCGCTTCCCTGGACAAAAATGCAACAACCGGGGCAATCCCGGACAAAAAAAGATTCGTACCGGGGAATTCGCAAAATGCAATGTCACTCTGTCCGCGCCAGGCGGAACCGTCGCTCCGTGAACGCTGGCCACCTGCCGTCCGCCCGCAACCGCCTGCTGCGCCCGATGGCGGCCACGCTAGGGGTGCTGACCCTGGGCATGGGAGCTTCCGCCGGCGCCCAGCAGCTCGAAGAAGTGGTGGTGACGGCGCAGAAGCGCAGCCAGAACCTCCAGGACGTACCCATCGCCATCAATGCCTTCAATCAGGAGTTCCTGTACACCACGGGTGTGCGCTCCATCAGCGGGCTGCAGGAATTCACGCCCGGCCTGGAAGGGGGCACATCGGTGACCCAGCCCCGCTATGCGATCCGCGGCATCGGGACCAGCGACTTCGGCCTCGGTGCGGACCCGGCGGTGGGGGTGTACGTGGACGGCGTGTACGTGGGGCGCTCCGGCGGGTCCGACCTGCCGTTCAGTGATATTGAGCTCGTGGAGGTGCTGAAGGGTCCCCAGGGCACCTTGTTTGGCCGCAATACCGCAGCGGGTGCCATTCAGGTACGGACTGTGGCGCCCCAGACCGACGCGGTCGAGGGTATGCTCCGCG
>CAXBBA010000481.1:0-2477 GCA_963973805.1 uncultured Halieaceae bacterium
CCAGCAGGCGGGCGGCATCGAGTGCTACCCCGTGACCGGGGAGATCACCTACGGCCTTGAACGCATCGCCATGTACATACAGGGCGTGGACAACGTCTATGACCTGCTGTGGGCGCGCAGCCCCCAGGGCGACGTGAGCTACGGCGACGTTTTTCACCAGAACGAGGTGGAGATGTCGCGCTTCAACTACGAAGAGGCCGACGTCGAGTATTTGTTCAAGCAGTTCGACCACTGCGAACAGGAGGCCCTGCGCCTCGTGGACAAGGCCCTGCCGCTGCCGGCTTACGAAATGGTCATGAAGGCCTCGCACACCTTCAACCTGCTCGACGCGCGCCATGCGATTTCGGTGACGGAGCGTCAGCGTTTCATTCTGCGCGTTCGCACCCTGGCCCGCGCCTGTGCCCAGGCCTACTTCGACGCTCGCGCTGGCCTGGGCTTCCCCATGGCGAACCCCGCACTGGCAGAAGAGGTCCTGGCGGATATTGCGGCCCGCAAGGCCAAAGCCGACAAGGGAGGTGATGCCCGATGAGCCACCGCGATCTGCTACTCGAAATCGGCTGCGAAGAACTCCCCTCAAGCAGCCTGCGCCAGCTCGGCGAAGCCCTGGGTGAGCTACTGCCAGCGAAACTGGGGGCACTGCGCCTCAGCTTCGGGGACGTCAAATGGTTTGCAGCTCCCCGCCGCCTCGCCCTGCGCATCAGCGACCTCGCAGAACAGGCCGAGGATGAGAGCAAGGAGGCCCTGGGGCCTCCCGTCGCCCAGGCTCGCGATGGCGACGGCAACTGGAGCAAGGCCGCCGCCGGTTTCGCCGCGCGCCAGGGTGTGGAACCCGAGGCCCTCGAAGTCTTCAGCACGCCCAAGGGCGAGCGCCTTGGCCTGCGCCAGGTCATTCCCGGTGTCAAAACCCGCGACGTGATTCTCGACGTGGTCAACGACACGCTGCGCGAGCTCCCCGTCGCCAAACGCATGCGCTGGGGTGCATCCCGTGCGGAATTCGCCCGCCCGATACACTGGGTCGTGCTGCTCTTCGGTGACGAGTCAGGCTTCGGCGACGTCATGGGCATTGCCACGGGCAAGGAGAGCCGCGGCCATCGATTCCATTCCCCCGGCGCGGTGACTATCAACAACCCCGACGACTATGAAGCCGCGCTTCTCGACGCGAAGGTGATCGCAGACTTCCAGGAGCGCCGCGAGCGCATCCGGGAGCAGGTGGAAGCCTGCGCCGCCGACATGAACGCCACGGCGGTGGTGGATCCGGACCTCCTCGACGAAGTCACGAGCCTGGTGGAATGGCCCCGGGCCCTGGCAGGCGGCTTCGATAGCGCGTTCCTCGAAGTTCCCGCCGAGGCGCTGGTGTCCTCGATGCAAAGCCATCAGAAGTACTTTCCGGTGGTCGACAGCAACGGTGAGCTGCAACCGCGTTTTATCACCGTGAGCAATATCGAAAGCCGCGATCCGACCCAGGTCATCGAGGGGAACGAAAAGGTCATTCGTCCCCGCCTGGCGGACGCCGCCTTCTTCTACAACCAGGATCGGCAACATCCCCTGGCATCCCGCGTCGAGCGCCTGGACAACGTCGTGTTCCAGAACAAGCTCGGCAGCATCGGAGACAAGGGACGGCGCATCGCGAATCTGGCCGCGATCCTGGCGCCCCAGCTCGGTGCCGGCAGCGACCAGGCCCACCGGGCGGGGTTGCTCGCCAAGGCGGACCTCGTGTCGGATATGGTGCTGGAGTTCGGTGACCTCCAGGGTATCGCCGGCGCGTACTACGCGCGCAACGACGGCGAGGACGATGCGGTCGCCGATGCGATCGAACAGCACTACTGGCCCAAGCAGGCCGGCGGCGCCCTGCCCGAAGGCCCCGTCGCCCTGAGCCTCGCCCTGGCGGACCGCCTCGACACGCTGGTCGGCATCTTCGGCATCGGCCAGCCGCCGACGGGCTCGAAGGACCCCTTCGCCCTGCGTCGCGCCTCCATCGCCGTCCTGCGCCTGCTCATCGAAAAGGGCGTGGACCTGGACCTGCGCGAGGGCCTTGCCCAGGCGGCGAACCAGTACCCCGCGAACACCCTCAGGGACGACGCGGTAGAAGCCGTGCTCGCCTATGTGTTTGACCGCCTGCCGTCACTGTATGAAGGGGAGGGCATCGCGGTGGAAGTATTCCGCGCTGTTCGTGCGACGGGCTGCAGTGCCCCCGTGGATTTCGATCGTCGCGTGCGCGCAGTACAGGCCTTCGGCGGACGTCCCCAGGCGGCGGCGCTCGCCGCGGCCAACAAGCGCGTGCAGAACATCCTGGCCAAGGCTGGTGATCTCGGCAACACCAATGAAGTAAGCACTGACTTACTCCACGAAGCCCCAGAGAAAGGGCTCTTCGACGCCGTTCACCAGGTAGAAAGGGAAAACGCGGCCAATCTGGAGCAGTGCGATTACGACAGCGCCCTGGCCCGCCTTGCGGAGCTGCGGGAGCCCGTGGACGCATT
>CAXBBA010000482.1:0-2473 GCA_963973805.1 uncultured Halieaceae bacterium
GCGGGTCGTCGCGTAGTAAACGCGGCGGGGTTTCCAGCGCCGGTCCTCGGGAATGTTGTCGAGGGGACTCAGGGACAGCTCAGAAAAAAGCACCGGCGTGGGCATGAGCGGCTCAACGGGTGGGCCTGAGCAGCCGGAACTCAAAAGCACCAGCGCGACCAGCGCTAAAACAGTGTTCCGACGACGCACGCCCGATCCTCCGAAATCCATGCTCAACAAGTCACCGGGGAAGTGTAGGCAATATCAGGACTCCAGACACACGGGGAACCCCCCTGCGCTGCCCCTGCTCCGGAGGTGCCTGATATTCAGTCCCCCGATTCACCCAGCTCCGCGAACTTCGACGCCATCGTAGGATTCTTGCGTGTCAGTTTCTTGATCGTCACATCCTGGGCCTTGTTGTTGGCCAGGCGCAGGTTCCGGTCCGTGCCCAGCAGCGCATCCTTGGTTTTCTGCAGGTGGTTGATGGACTTGTCGATCTCGTCGATGGCGGTCTGGAAGCGCCGTGACGCCAGGTCGTAGTTCTTGGCAAATGCGGACTTGAAGGACTCGAGATCGTTCTCGAAATTGGTAATGTCGATATTCTGCGCTTTCACCAGCGCGAGCTCGCTCTTGAACTCCAGCGCCCCCATCGCCGCATTCCGCAGCAACGTAATCATGGGTATGAAGAACTGGGGCCGGATGACGTACATCTTCGGATAGCGATGGGACACATCGACAATACCCGTATTGTAGAGCTCGCTGTCGGCTTCAAGGAGGGACACCAGGATCGCGTATTCGCAGCCCTTCTCATTCCGGTCCCGGTCGAGCTCCTTGAAGAAGTCCTCGTTGCGCTTCTTGGTGGCCGTGGTGTCGTTCTCGTTCTTCATCTCGAACATGATCGACACGATCTCGATGTCCTCCTCGTCGGAGTCGCGAAAGATGTAGTCGCCCTTGCTGCCGCTGCGGGCGTCGTTGTCTTTCTCGAAGTAGGCCCGGGGGAAGGCGGTGGCGCGAATGCGGTTGAATTCGGTCTCGCAGTGCTGCTCCAGGGTCTCGCCGACCATCTTGGTGGAGAGCCTGGCCTTCATGTCGCGCAGGCGCTCGATGGCGTCGTCACGATCTTTCAGTCTGGCCTCGTAGGCCTCCTTCAGGGACTTCTCCGACAGCTCCTTCTGCAGCTTCACCTGCTCCAAGTCGCTCCGGAATTCATCGCGCTGCTTCTCCACCTCGCCCACGGCCTGGGTGATCGCGAGCTTGCCCTGCACCTCCATGGTCTCGATGCGCGAACGCAGGTCGCTGATCTCGCGGTCTTTGCGCGCCTCCGTCTCCCGCAATTTGCTCACCAGCTCCGAGGCTGCAAGCTTTTCGGCTGCGGCCTTCTCCTGCTCCATCGCGGCGACGGCGCGCAGCGCCTCGTCGCGCTCCCGCTCAATCTCATCCAGGGCTTTCGTCACCGCCAGCTGCTGGGACACGTCGGCGGCCTCCAGCCTGCTCTTCAGCTCCTGAATTTCGGACTCCTTCGTCGCCACCGCCTTGTGCATTTCACTTTGCATACGACTCCGGGCCAGTTCCACGGCGCTTTTCTGTTCCCGCTCCGCGAGCTCCAGACGCTCATGCAACTGCTGCTCAAAGTCACTGTCGCGGACCTGCTTGAGTATTTCCGCGTAGCCGGCTTCATCAATCTTGAAGGCCTTCGCACAGTGGGGGCAGATGATCTCGTTCATTGCTTCTCCGATGAATCAGGGATGATGCTGTGAGGGCGCGAACTTCGGGACAGCGGCGCCGGCGCAAGTAAGGCTGGCGATGGCCGGACCCCACTCCAGCGCGGGCCGCACTCCGAATCCAACGACCACGGAGAGTACGCCATCACAGGAGGATTTACATGCCGACAATGGCGACTCAAAATTCCATAATAATGTTATATTTCATTATTATTCAGTTTAGAGGTATATTTACTAATATCTCATAATAGAGGTATATTTGTATAAATTTCATATTGCAGCTATATTTACTGCCAGTCGAGGCAACGCCGGTGACGGACGACGGACAGGCACGTCCTCCCCTGCCCCCAGCCTCGCGAAACCACTCGAGGTGGCGCACCCATGCCAACAGCGAAGCCTAATCCCCAGACCCCCTACGCCGTGTTGATTGGCGACATCGCCCACTCCCGCAGTTTTACGGATCAACGGAAACTCTTTCGCCGCATGGGCGACCACTTTGACTGGGTAAATGAACACGTCCAGGCGGAGCAGGCGCTGGAACTCGCGTTTGAACAGGGCGACGAATTCCAGGGCGCGTACCGCAGCCTTGAGCAGGCGGTGACTGCCTCGATCCTGCTGAGAATGCGATTCAAGGGCGACGCCATGAAACCCGCCGCCCGGGACATGGATATTCGCGTCGGCCTGGGCTACGGTCAGATCACGGTCTACGACGCGGCCATTGCACCGCGAGGCCAGAGCGGTGATGCCTGGTGGAATGCTCGCGGGGCCATAGA
>CAXBBA010000483.1:0-2459 GCA_963973805.1 uncultured Halieaceae bacterium
TACTTCCAGCACGTGGCCCGGCGCACCGAGCACGAGTGGGACGATGCGCTGGTGACGTCGCTCTCGGCGCCGCTGAAGCTCGCGTGGTGGTTGCTGGTGCTCGCCACCATGTTTGTCCTGATGCCCTTTGTCGCGGGGATTCGCGAGGTCGCCCTGACTGGTGTGCAGGGCCTGCTGGTGCTTCTGGTGCCCTGGTTTCTCCACCGCCTGATCGCCGCGGGGGAACAGCAACTGATCGCAACACGCTTCGCCGACGGCACATCTGTGGACAAGGCCACGGTCCATTCCACCGCGCGTCTGCTGCGCGTGGCGCTGTGGCTCATTACGACCCTGATGGTGCTCCAGACCCTGGGCGTCTCCGTCTCCGGTCTGCTGGCATTCGGGGGCATCGGCGGCATCGCCGTGGGCTTCGCGGCCAAGGACTTGCTGGCGAACTTTTTCGGGGGCCTGGGGATCTTCCTGGACCGCCCCTTCACCATCGGGGACTGGGTGCGGTCACCGGATCGCAGCATCGAGGGGACCGTGGAGGACATCGGCTGGCGCGTAACGCGCATCCGCACCTTCGACAAGCGTCCCCTGTACGTGCCGAATTCCGCCTTCGGTCAGATCACCATCGAGAATCCCTCGCGCATGCTCAACCGGCGCATCTATGAATCCTTCGGTCTTCGCTATGAGGACAGCCGGCACCTGGAGGCGGTGATAGATAACGTGCGGAAGATGCTGGAAGAGCACGATGACATCGATACGGGTCAGACGATCATCGTGAATTTCGAATCCTTTGGTCCGTCGTCCCTCGACTGCTTCCTCTACGCCTACACTCGCACCACCAACTGGGTCGAGTATCACCGGGTCAAGCAGGACGTGCTGTTGAAGCTGTTGCAGATCGTGCATGAGGCGGGGGCGGACATTGCCTTCCCGACCCGTACGGTGCATCTGGAGGGGCCGGACGGTCCCGGGAAGGACGCTCCGTGAGCATTGCCCTGATCGGTGGAACGGGACTGGCGCACCTGGACGGCCTGGAGCTGACGCGCAGCCATGCGGTCGATACGCCTTTCGGTGCGCCTTCCATGGCGATCGAAGAGGGCGAGTACGGGGGTAAATCCCTCTTCTTCCTGCACCGCCACGGAGGCGATGGCGGGCGGCCGATTCCACCGCACCTCGTAAACTATCGTGGGAACATCTGGGCCCTGCGGGAGCTTGGCGTAACGCGGATTGTCGCGGCCAATGCGGTGGGTGCGATCAATCCCGGCATGCGCCCCGGCCGTCTGGTGATCCCCGACCAGCTCATTGATTACAGCTGGGGGCGGGAGCATAGCTTTGACGACGGCAGCAGCGGCGAGCTCATGCACATCGAATTTGCGGAGCCTTTCGATCGGGATCTGCGCGCCCAGCTCCTCGCGGCCGCTGCGGACGCGAAGGTCCCCTGCGACGACAGCGCCACGATTGCCGTGACCCAGGGCCCCCGGCTGGAGACCGCCGCCGAGGTGCGGCGACTGGCGGCGGATGGCTGCGATCTGGTGGGAATGACGACCATGCCCGAGGCCAGCCTGGCCCGGGAGCTGGGCGTCGCCTATGCCAGCATCTGCATGATCGTCAATGTCGCCGCGGGACTGGATGATCGCCCCATCAGCATGGACATGATCCGCACCATCCTCGGGCAGGAGACCCGATTGCTGGGTACACTGCTGCGCAGCTTTCTCTCCGCCGCGCAAAACTGAATCTCAGCGCGACGGCGGGTGCAGCACCGCCGGATTCTCGCCGCGGCGCAGACGCGCGGTGTGGTGGTCCATGGCGAGGGCACTGCCGTCGATCTGCAGGCGCTGCCAGGGCGTCACAAGTTCGTAGCGACTGATCCGGTCCCCGCAGATGTGCACCCGCTCCACCGTTCCCAGGCGCTGACCGTGATGGCCGTAGAGTGGCAGGGGCCGCTCCAGGGTGGCGGCGATATGCCCGGCCTCGGGGGGAGGCACTGCCTTCTCGCCATTCCCGGGTTCCTCTCGATTCACCGTTGCACAGGAAATACTCGCGTCCCTTGCGGCCGGGGCCAGGGATGCCGCGGCCATGGTTTTCGGCTCGGGGCTATCGCTGCGGTGCTCCCGCGCGCGCTCCACCAGGCTGCGAAAGAGCGCGAGATGGGAGGGCAGGTAGAGGAGATATTCCGGGTGCCACTGCACGCCGAGGAGCGCGGGCCCGGCACTGCTTTCTATCGCCTGGCAGATATCGTCCCCATCCCTCGCGACGATTTCGAGGCCATCCCCCGGGCGGTCGATGGCCTGGTGATGGAGGCTGTTTACGTGCAGCCTGGTTCTCGCTGTGATGGCCGCCAGACGCGAGTCGGAGGTCACAGTGACGGGCTTGCGCGGGAGCAGTGACGCCCGGTTCGAGGTGCGCCGGCGCAGGGCCGTGATGTCCTGAAGCAGGCTGCCACCGCGCACGGCGTTCAGGAGCTGGGCCCCGCG
>CAXBBA010000484.1:0-2454 GCA_963973805.1 uncultured Halieaceae bacterium
AGACCGCGGACTTCCTCGGGCACAACCGGGAGCTGGCCCTGGCGCCGGATACGCTGCTGGCCGTGCACGGCGCCGGTGCCTACGGTTTTGTCATGAGCTCGAACTACAACAGCCGGCCCCGCGCCGCCGAGGTGATGGTGGACGGCGAGACGTACCACATTATCCGCGAGCGTGAGACCATGGCTGATCTTCTGCGCGGCGAGCAGCGTCTCCCCGGCAGAGCCGGAGAATAAAGAATCAACGCACCATGCCACTGAAGTTCACCAAGATGCACGGCGCCGGGAACGATTTTGTCATGATCGACACGATCAGCCAGCGCGTGAAACTGCGAACCCGGGACGTCCGTCGCATCGCCGACCGGCGCTTCGGCGTGGGCTGCGACCAGGTGTTGCTGGTGGAAGCTCCCAGCCGCCCCGACGCCGACTTTCGCTACCGCATCTACAACGCGGATGGCTCCGAGTCCGGCCAGTGCGGCAACGGCGCCCGCTGCTTCGCCCGCTTTGTGCATCACCGCCGCCTGTCGGCGCAGCCCCGCCTCGTGGTCGAGACCAGCAGCGGGCTCATGACCCTCACCATGCTCGATAACCAGCAGGTCGAGGTCGACATGGGGCCGCCGCGCCTCACTCCCGCCGAGATCCCCCTGGCGCGCGCCAGTGCGGCCCTGGAGTACGACCTGGTGGTGAATGGTGAAACCCTGCGCGTCGGTGCCCTGTCCATGGGCAATCCCCATGTGGTGCTGCGCGTGGACAGCGTCGACGACGGCACCATCGAGCGCCTGGGCCCCACGCTGGAGTCCCACGGGGACTTCCCCGAGCGCGTCAATGCGGGCTTCCTCGAAGTGCTAACCCGGAGCGAGGTGCGCCTGCGCGTCTACGAGCGCGGCTCGGGCGAGACCCTGGCCTGCGGTTCCGGCGCCTGCGCCGCCGTCGTACACGGCATTCGCATGGGCTGGCTGGACGAACGGGTGACAGTGGAATTGCCCGGCGGTAAGCTCACGGTGCAATGGGCCGGCGACGGCGCCCCGGTAATGCTGACCGGTCCCACGGCGATCAGCTTCGAAGGTACCATGCGACTCTGACGGTCCCGGCGAACTCAACGCCCTTCTCATAAATCAACGGAGCCCGACCCCGCGTGGACGAAGACGATATTCGCGATTTCCTGGTCCAGAACCCGGATTACTTCCAGAACAATCCCGAGCTGCTGGGTCTGCTGCAGATCCCCCACTCCTCCGGCTCCGCCGTCTCCCTCGTGGAGCGCCAGGTGTCGGTGCTGCGGGAGCGCAACGTGGACCTGCGCCATCGCCTGCGGGACCTGGGCACCATGGCGCGGGACAACGACCAGCTGTTCGCCGACACCCGGGAACTGGTGCTGGCCCTGCTGGGTCCCCGGGATGTGGATGGCCTGCAACGCGCACTGATGGGCGTGCTGCGGGATGCCTTCAGCCTGGAATACGCCAGCCTCGCCCTGTTCGACGGTGCACTGACAGAGACCCAGGGCTGCCGCGTTGTGGCAGAGTCCGAGGTCCGCGGCAAGCTCGGCGGCCTGCTGGCGCGGGGAACCGCGGGCTGCGGCGCCCTGCGCGCCGATGAGTTCGAGTTTCTGTTCCCCGGTGCCCGCATCGTTGGCTCCGCCGCCATCGCCTTCATTCCCGGCGACGCGGGTCCCCTGGGCTTTCTTGCCGTGGGCAGCTCCGACGGCGCCCGCTACGCCTCCGATACGGGCACGCTGTTCCTGGAGTTTGCCGCCGAGGTGATCGGCAAGCGTCTGGCGGACGTCGGCGGCGCCTGAGCATGACACCGGGGCGCAGCACGGGCGGTGAGGAAGTCTGTGCCCCCCTGGGCCTCGTCTTCGCCGACTTCCTCGCCTACCTGCAAACCGTGCGCCGCCTGTCGGCGAACACGGTCAACGGCTATCGCCGGGACCTGGACAGCTTCCTCGCCTTCGACAAGGCGGCCTCGCTGCAGCAGCCCCGGCAGATCGAAGAGAGCCACATCCGCGCCTGGCTCGCCCAGGGCCACAGCAAGGGACTGGCAGGCAGCACCCTGCAGCGGCGCCTCTCGGCGCTCCGGGCCTTTTTTCAGTGGTACGGCCGCCAGACCGGGGAGCGACGCAATCCCGCCCAGACCGTGCAGGCGCCCCGTCGCCGGCGCAAGCTGCCGGCGACGCTGGAGGCGGATCAGGTGGGCGCCTACCTGAATGCCCTCGGCGATGACCCGCTGCTGCTGCGGGATCTGGCCATGGCCGAGCTGTTCTACTCTTCGGGCCTGCGCCTGAGCGAACTCCAGGCCGTCAACCTTGGGGATATCGACGGCCGGGAGCGGCTGCTGACGGTCACCGGCAAGGGTGCGAAGACCCGCACGGTCCCCGTCGGGGATGCCGCCATGCAGGCGATCCAGCGCTACCTGCCCGAACGCCCTCCGGCAAAGGCGGGCCATGAAGAGGCGCTGTTCCTCA
>CAXBBA010000485.1:0-2443 GCA_963973805.1 uncultured Halieaceae bacterium
GCGCTGGTCCTTCTCCTGGGTATTGGCGAGGAGGGAGCAGAGGTTCTGCAGTCCCAGGCGCACCCCCGGGAGTCCCCCGTAGATCTCTTCGGCGTGCTCGAGATTGAAGACGAACAGGCTCTTCACCGAGGCTTCGAGGAATTCCATGGGGTAGCTGCCGGTCTTGGAAAGCTGATCCACCAGACGCGCGGCCTGGGCGACGCCTGCAAGGGCGATGGTCTGTTCCCGCAGCTCGTTCATGCGGCGAGAGACCGGGCGGGGACCGCTGCTTCGATAACACCGCCGCCGAGGCAGCGCTCGCCGTCGTAGAGCACCAGGGACTGTCCGGGTGTGACCGCGCGCTGGGCTTCGTCGAAGGCGACGTGGAAGTGGTCTCCCTCGGGAATCACGGTGCAGGCCTGATCCGCCTGGCGGTAGCGGATCTTGGCCTGGCAACGCAGGGGCAGCGCCGGTGCTTCCCCGGCGATCCAGAACAGCTCGCCCACCCGCAGCGCCGGGGCGAAGAGGGCGGGGTGCTCATTGCCCTGGACCACCAGCAGCACATTGCGCTCCAGGTCCTTGCCGGCGACGTACCACGGGGCTTCGCCGTGCTTCGCCAGGCCGCCGATGCCGAGACCCTGACGCTGGCCGATGGTGTGGTACATCAGGCCCTGGTGTTCCCCCAGGCGCTCTCCATCGAGCGTCTCGATAACGCCGGGCTGCGCAGGAAGGTACTGTTGCAGGAAGTCCTTGAAGCGGCGTTCGCCGATAAAACAGATGCCCGTCGAGTCCTTCTTGTCATGGGTTTCAAGCCCCGCGGCTTGCGCACGGGCGCGCACCGCGGACTTCTCCAGCTCGCCCACGGGGAACAGGCTGCGGCCCAGCTCGCGGTGACCGACAGCGTGCAGGAAGTAGCTCTGGTCCTTGTTGCCATCGAGTCCCTTGAGCAGCGCGGGTCGTCCATCGTACTGGCCAAGGCGCACGTAGTGGCCCGTGGCGATGCGGTCGGCACCAAGGGCGAGCGCGTAGTCGAGGAACGCCCGGAATTTGATTTCGCGGTTGCAGAGGATGTCCGGGTTTGGCGTTCGCCCGGCGCGGTACTCCGTGAGGAAGTGTTCGAAGACGTTGTCCCAGTACTCGGCGGCGAAGTTTGCCCCGTGGAGCGGAATGCCCAGGCGGTCGGCGACGGCCTGGGCATCGGCGTAGTCCGCCTTCGCCGTGCAGTACTCCGTACCATCGTCTTCATCCCAGTTCTTCATGAACAGGCCTTCCACGTGGTAGCCCTGCTCGATAAGCAGTAGGGCGGCAACGGAGGAATCGACGCCTCCGGACATGCCTACGATGACTTTTTCCTGTTCTGCCATGGTGATCTGGGCCCCCTGGGGGCCTTGTTGCGATTGCGTTACTGCCGGCGGCGCATTCTAGCAGAAGCCGCCGCCTTAACCGGAGCCCCGGGGTCGCCGTCGGGGCCCGCGCTGTTGGCCGCGGGTGTTGCTGCGGGGCAGATGCACCGTGAGGCTTCGGCTCTCTCCGGGGCGCAGGGCATCGAGGGACCAGTCACCGATGGCGACGCGCACCAGGCGCAGTACGGGGAAGCCGACGGCGGCGGTCATGCGGCGCAGCTGACGATTGCGGCCCTCACAGATGGCGATCTCGATCCAGCTCGAGCCCGCATCCCGGTGCGCCGGTACCGGCGGGGTGCGGGGCCAGAGGGTCGGGGAGGTGATACGCGCCACCTTCGCCGGGCGAGTCGGCCCGTCCTTGAGGGTCACCCCCCGGCGCAGCTGGTCCAGTGCAGCGTCCGTGATGCGCCCCTCCAGCTGCAGCCAGTAGCGCTTCCAGAGCTTGCGCCGGGGGTCCGCTATGCGCTGCTGCAGGGCACCGTCGTCGCACAGGGCCACCAGACCCTCGGAGTCGTAGTCGAGGCGTCCGGCGGGATAGAACCCGGGGCGCTGGATGTAGTCCGCCAGCGTGGCTCGGCCCTGGGGATCCGTGAATTGGGTCAGGACGCGGTAGGGTTTGTTCAGCAAAATGAGCTCAGCCATGTGCTCCATCGTCAAAAGGGACGGACAGTGGGGCTGTCCGTCTGGTAGAATTCCCCCCGTTTTCGGGAGGGGTCCGGTCACCGGACACCTGTGATTCCCGACGTCGAGCATCAATCGACCCTCTCCTCTGCGGGACTGACCGCGGCGGGCGCTGCCCCGGTTTGCGGCGCCGTCAATGCAGGAAACGCAGGCACGAAACGCTGGAGAGACCCACACAGTAATGACACTGGAGCATATACATGGCTTATCAGCACATCACGGTACCTGACACCGGTTCCCGCATCACCGTCAACGAAGACTACAGCCTCAACGTTCCCGACAACCCCATTATCCCCTACATTGAAGGCGACGGTATCGGTGTCGATATCAGCCCCGTGATGATCGATGTGGTTAACGCTGCGGTGGAGAACGCCTACAGC
>CAXBBA010000486.1:0-2443 GCA_963973805.1 uncultured Halieaceae bacterium
GAGCACCTCATTGCGAATGCCGAGGGTCGTCAGGCCTTCGGCCATCGCGGCAATGCGATCGCTCTCCTTCACGCGCAGCTCCTGGGCACCGCGCAGCACCGTGCGGCCACTGGCGCAGGCGGCGGCGATGAACAGGGCGGGGAACTCATCGATCGCCAGGGGCACGAGCTCCCGGGGAATCTCGATGCCCGTGAGCGGCGCGTGGCGCACGAAGATGTCGGCGACGGGCTCTCCCCCGATCTCGCGTTCGTTCTGGAGCTCCAGGTCCGCACCCATGAGCGTCAGGATATTGATAACGCCGATGCGCGTCGGGTTGATGCCCACGTGGGTGAGCAGAAGTTCGGAGCCCGGGGCAATACTGGCCGCCACCATAAAGAAGGCGGCGGAGGAAATATCGGCGGGCACATCGATGTCGCAGCCGCGGAGCGAGGCGCCGCCGCGCAGGCCGATCACACCGTTGTTGCGCGACACCTCGTAGCCAAACCCCCGGAGCATGCGCTCCGTGTGATCCCGCGTGGGAGCGGGCTCCGTAACGGAGGTGTGACCCTCGGCGAACAGGCCCGCCAGCAGCACCGCAGATTTCACCTGAGCGCTGGCCATGGGCAGGTCGTAGTGCACGCCGCGCAGAGGGTTACCGCCGGCCATGCGCAGCGGGGGACGCCCGCCCTCCGCCGCCTCGATCACGGCGCCCATGCGCGTCAGGGGGGTGATCACCCGCTGCATGGGTCGCGCCATCAGGGACAAATCGCCCACGAGCTCGCTGGCGAAGCCCTGCCCCGCGAGAATGCCCGCAAGCAGGCGCATGCTGGTGCCGGAATTACCCATATCCAGAGCCACGGCCGGCGCCTGGAGTCCGCCCAGGCCCACGCCGTGAATTGTCAGCTGCCCCTTCGAGGGCCCGTCGATCTGCACGCCCAGGCTGCGAAAAGCCGCGACCGTGGCCAGCGCATCCTCACCTTCGAGGAAGCCGGATACCCGGGTCGGGCCGTCAGCCAGCGCTCCGAGCATCACCGAGCGATGGGAAATGGACTTGTCTCCGGGAACGCGGGCCTCGCCCTGCATGCTGCCCCCGGGGGCGATACGAAACTCCACCCTGATTCTGCTCCTGTAGTTGCTGCTACTTGTTGCTGCTACTTGTTGCTGCTGCTAGTTGCTAGTCGCGTTGCTAAACGGTTGCTGAACGAACGCCTTATGCCGGCGAAGGCTTGCCCGTGCGGGCCTCGAGATCCTGCACGAACTGATCCCGCGCCGCCTTGGCGTCGCAGAACGTCTGCTCCAGCGACGCCCCATCCCCGCTGGCGACCGCGCTACGCAGCGTAGCAAGGTGGAGCCCAAAGCTGTCAATGGCCTCGAGCAGCGCGTCCCGGTTGGCCAGGGCGATATCGCGCCACATCACCGGATCACTGGAGGCGATGCGGGTGAAGTCCCGGAAGCCCCCCGCCGCAAAACGAAAGATGCTCTCCCGCTCCGGGGCGTGGCTGAGCGTGTCCACCAGTGCGTAGGCGAGCACATGGGGAAGGTGGCTCGTGGCGGCCAGAATTCCGTCGTGCTCCTCGACGGACATGTGCACGACCTCGGCTCCCGCCGCCTCCCAGAGGGCATGCGCCAGCGCCAGGGCTCCATCGTCTGTCCGCTCCCCGGGGGTGAGTATGACCCGGTGCGCCTCGAACAGGTCCCCGCGAGCGGCCTCCACCCCATGGCGTTCGGAGCCGGCGATGGGATGCCCCGGCACGAACAGCGCCCCCTGCTCCAGGGGCACCGTGGCCGCGACATCGCGTAGCGTGCCCTTGACGCTGGCCACATCCGTCACGCAACGCACGCCTCCGCTATGCGCCAGCATCTGCGGTAACAGCAGCTCGCCGGCCCGGGTGGGGGTGGCGAGCACCGCCACGTCCACCTGCGCCATCAGCGCGGGGATATCCGCCACCGCCCGATCAATCACCCCCAGGGCCTGGCCCCGGGCCAGCACCTCGGCGCTCTGATCCCAGGCACAGACCTGCGACGCCCAGCCGCTCTGGCGCGCGGCCAGGGCCACGGAGCCGCCAATGAGGCCCAGACCCACGATGCCAATACGAAAACTGTCCGCAGACTCCACGAGAATCTCAGAGAACGGCGCGGGGATAGGACCCGAGGGGCTTGAGGAGAATTGACTGCTCCTCAAGCTCCGTCATTATGCGGGCGACGGCGGGGTCCTGAAGATGACCTTCGAATTCGATGAAAAACACATAGGCCCACTTCTCCGTGCGCGACGGGCGCGTATCGATGCGCGTCAGGGACACATCATTGCGCCGGAACGGGTCCAGCAGGGTGAACAGCGCGCCGGGCTTGTTGCGGCTGGACACGATAATCGACGTCTTGTCCGCGCCGCTGGGTGGGACTTCGCTGCGCCCGATAATCAAAAAACGGGTGGTGTTGTCGGCGGCGTCTTCGATGTGCTCCGCCA
>CAXBBA010000487.1:0-2415 GCA_963973805.1 uncultured Halieaceae bacterium
TGGTGTCCCAGCGAGTCGAGCTGTGCATAGAACCAGAAGTGCACCGCAAAGGTACTCAGCGTTCGCACCAGGGGCAGGCGCGTCAGAAACTGCAACCATGACGGCAGCAGCGAAAGCTCCCGTTCGTAGCGTGGCAACTCTGTGGCGCCGTCGAGAAGACGCCGGGGGCCATCGGTCTGCACGCACAGGGGGCGACCGAGACCGATAAGCGAAGCACCGCCCTCATTGAGCGCCTGCTCCATCGCCTCGCGGGTACGGAAACCACCGGTTACCATCAGGGGAATGGACACCGCCTCGCGCATGGCCAGGGCAAAGTCCACGAAATAGGCTTCGCGACGGAGCGTCGACGCGGCGACGTGCTGCCCCTCTTCCGGCTCGATGCCCTCGACCCCCAGGAGTTTCGGCTGCTCGTAGGTACCGCCGGAGACCTCGATCAGATCCACGCCCCCGTCCTGCAGCCAGCGCGCCACTTGCAGGCTGTCCTCAAAGGCAAAGCCCCCCTTCTGGAAATCGGCGCTGTTGAGCTTCACGGCCACGGCAAACTGCGGCCCCACCTCTGCGCGCGTCGCCGCCACGACCTCGAGCAGCAGCCGCGCACGATTCTTGAGGCTGCCCCCGTAGTGGTCGGTGCGCAGATTGCTGCGGGGGCTGAGGAACTGGGACAGCAGGTAGCCGTGGGCCGCATGAATCTGCACGCCGGTGAATCCCGCCTGCTGCACCGCCCGCGCGGCGATGGCGAAACGCGCCACGATATCCCCAATCTCGTCTTCCGTCAGCGGCTCGGGTTCAGCGAACTGCCCCCCGGGGAGCCCCAGCGCCACCGCCGATGGCGCCTTCGGGTGGGGATTCACTTTTTTCTGCGTCTGGCGCCCCGCGTGGCTGAGCTGCACCCAGGTCTGGTTGCCATTGCGCAGAGAGGCGGTGGCCCACCTCGCCAGGGCCGAGCGCAGAGTGGCGTCGGGTTCGCCCTCAATGATGACATTCCCCGGTCGTTCCAGGTGGTCACCGTCGATCTGCACGTTGCCCGTGATCAACAGGCCCGCGCCACCGTCGGACCAGAGCCCGTACAGTCGCTCCAGTGCCGGGGTTGGCACGCCGGCTACGGTCGCCAGCCCTTCGGTCATCGCCGCCTTGGCAAGGCGGTTGGGAATAGTGACACCACAGGGCAGCGTCAGCGGTTCAGCGAGTTCGGTCACGGGGATTTCCTTATTGTTGGGGTTACCGTGTCGCAGGCGGACAGCCCCGCGGGCGTCCTCCTGTGCGATTGTGACAATCCATTGATCGAGCGCAAACCTTAGCAGAATGCAGCCGGGAAGCCGCTTTCCCAGGCGCTATCATCGCCACGCAGTGCCATCTGAGAAACGGAGCCTGGACCATGGACCCTTTTGTACGCCGCTACAGCATCGGCCTCGCGTGTGTGGTGATCCTCGTGGTCGCCTGGAATCTGCTCTCCCGCGACCCCCGCATCGGTGAATTGAACCAGTTGCTTGCAGAGGATCACGAGCTGGGGGAGTTCCCCTTTCACTTTCGCGTTGTCAAGCTGGAAAACGGCATCGCAACGGTTACCAGTCCGCGATCGGCCCAGGTGCCGGTGATGCAGTTCCTTCGTGCGGCCTATCCGGAACTGGCGAGCGTCTCCGTGGACGACCCGCGGATGATGGAAGCGCAGGCGGTTCTGGTAAAAAAACAGTCCCGCGCCGCCGAGGTGATCAAGTCCGAGGCGGATATTGGCGCCATACGCTGGCAGGTGGATGAACGCTGGTTCGAGGAGCGTGGCGTTCGCCTTGAGACGCGTCCATAAAAAAGGCCCCCCCAGCGGGGGCTGGGGAGGCCAACCGCGAGCTTTCGCTCACGGACCGAAGGGGGATGGCCGTGGCGTTTGGGGCGCCGACGGCGGCAACTGGGGCAAGGGGAAGCTCGGCTGCTTGCCCGTCAGGGACTTGAGGAAGGCCACCAGCTGATCTATTTCTTCTTCGCTGTAACTGCGTCCCATCTGGATTTCTCCCATGAGATCCACCGCCTCTTCCAGGGTCTGCACGCTGCCGTCATGGAAGTAGGGGTAGGTCAACTCGACATTCCGCAGCGTCGGGACCTTGAACACCATGCGATCGGTCTCCACGCCCGTCACGGCGACGCGCCCCTGGGCCGGATTGGTGGTTTCATAGGGCTTGAGCAGCCCCACTTTCTGGAACATGGTGCCACCGAGGGCCGGCCCGTTGTGGCAGCCAAGGCAGCCCGTGGTCTTGAACAATGCGTAACCCTTGAGGACCTCGTCGTCCACCGCATCCTCAGCCCCTTTGAGCCATCGATCGAAGGGAGAGTCGGGAGTCACAAGGGTTTTCTCAAACTCGGCGATGCTATCCGTGAGCCGCTCCAGGGTGACGTCGGAATCTCCATACACCACCTCTATAGCGT
>CAXBBA010000488.1:0-2393 GCA_963973805.1 uncultured Halieaceae bacterium
TCACTTTCAGCCCCAGGTGGTAGAGGCTGGGTTCTCCCAGCCCCCCGCCGCTATCCGTGACTTTCACCTGTACATCAATCATCGGCCGGGACGACTTCGGATCCACGGCAGTGATCGTCATCGCGATCATAGGCGGTAGCAACACGCCCTCAGCGAGCGCCGCGGGGTTCGTCTGGTAGGCACCGCCGGCGCCGAGCCACTTGCTGAACAGTCCCGGCTCATAATGGGTGTCGACAAAGTTCGGCAGTGGCAGGTCGAACTCATCATTGGCCCAGGACACACCGATATCCTGCCCCGCCTGCCCGTCGAAACGCCCCAGGGGGTCGATCATGGCCCAGCCACGATTGGTGGAGATGAGCGTCAGCGAAGTTTCCGGGCGCTCCAGATGCGAGAACTGCACGAACCCCCGGGGTGTACCTCCGATGAGCAGGGGAGCGCCCGCCGCCGTTGTGACGCTACCCGGGGCCGTGCCTCGCGTCGCGACCGTGGCCACGGCCCGGTAATCATCCAGGGACCAGCGCAACAGGGCTCCGGCATCGGTGACGGCGATGAGGGACCGGGTTGCGGAATTCACCAGCAGTTTGTCGATGCGACACTCGGCGGCGCACAGGAATTCGCCCGTGGCCCTGCCGGCACCCACATCCCAGTCCAGCACCCTGTTCCCCGTGGCGATAAGCAGTTGGCGGGATTCCTCGCCAAAGGTGAAGGCGCTGATGCCGGGCACACCGTCCACCTTCGCCACCGGCGTACCACTGCGGGAACTCCACAGTCCCAGCCCGGTCTGGCCCAGCGCCGTTGCAACGATATCGCCCGAAGGATCCATCGCCATGGGTGTGCGCACCGCGGTCAGGTTGGCCACCGCCTGGCCAAGGCGCTGCAGACCGTTTTCGGAATAGCTGTGGAGCGTCCCGTCCCGGGCGACGATGAGCGCCTCTCCCGTGCGCGCAATATCAGCGAACACCGGGTCCGCCAGGCCCGTGGGAGCGACCACCACCGGTGCCCCCGAGTTCTTGCTCCAGCGCGCCAGACGCCCCTCGCGATCGATGGTAACGAAGCTCATGTCGCCGCCGATGGCCGCTGCGGCCACCGGCGATGCCAGGGACTCGAAATGATCCCAGTAGCGGCTGGTCTCCAGGTCCCAGACTCGTGGCCGGTTGTCCTCAAACACCAGCAGCAGGTAGCGGCCATTCCGGCTCGTGCGCTGCACCACCACCTTGCCCGCACTGCCCTTCACCTTCATCGTGAGCTGCACGCGCTGCAGGGCATTGCGTGTGTTCACATCGATGGCCCGCTGCACTGCCCGATTGGCCGCGAATTGCGCGTAGGCGGACTGGGACGCCAGCACGGCGAGGCCCAGGACCAGCGCGAGGACGCGAGCGAAGCGCGGCAGGATCACTCCGCCTCGCTCCCACCGGCACCGATCTGGCGGCGCAACTGCTCCATCGCCCGGGCATGGAGCGTCGGCCACTCCCGAACCCAGCAGCAATGATGATCGAACTCCGCCTGCGTGATGCGGTGCATCTGCCCGGAGATGGCGACCTTGCGAAGATAGCTGTCCGTGATCCGGGGCGGCACGATCTCGTCCCGGCCGCCCACGAGATGAACCTGGGGAATCTTCGCCAGGCGCTGCCCATAGGCCAGGGGCACCAGGGAACCCTCCAGGGGAGATACCTGATGGAGCTCGGTCCAGGCCTGCGTGTCGAGATTTGCCGCCACGGTGATGAAACCCACCACGTCATCGCGCGCCGCCGCCAGCAAAGCCGCCATCACACCACCTCCGGAATATCCCACAATCAGCACCTGTTCTCCCTCTCCCTTGATGACATCCAGGGCGCCGGACATCGCCGCCAGGCCTTCGGAGCCATAGCGTTCGTGAGTCCACAGGTTAGGGTTGCACCCCGGCCAGGCCCGAGCCTCGAACTGGCACGGGCGCGCCATATAGGCAATACGCGCATTTCCATCGCCCAAGAGCGCAAGTTTCAGTGCCAGGGGATTCTTCGGCGTCGGGTCCGGGGACGGTCGAGAGCGGCTGCTCCAGGCATTTCCATCGCCTTCGATAAATACCGTGAGGACCTCGCCGACCGCCACAGCCTGCGTTGGAACGGGCATCGCCACCACCACCGCAATGCCATCCTGGGCGTGGGTCCCAACCTGCCAATTTGAGGGCAGACGGGACGCGAGTTCCTCGGGCCCGATGTCGTCGCTGATCGAGGCGGTGCACGCACAAAGGAAGAGCAAAATGCAGTGAACCCAAATGCACCGAAAGCGCGCGTAGGGAGGAGAACGGGAGGAGATGAGGCCAGGATGGGTCCGATCTCCACTGATAATGCTCACGGATTGCCACCTGCGCCGACTCAAGCAGGGGAAGCATAGGGAAAACCATATGGATTCGC
>CAXBBA010000489.1:0-2368 GCA_963973805.1 uncultured Halieaceae bacterium
AACCACCCGGGTGGGTTCGATGCCGCAGGACGCCGAGAGGATCACCTTGGGCGTCGCATCGTCGATACGCACGGCCAGCTCGTTGCTGGCGAAGCCGCCGAACACCACGGAATGAACCGCACCGATGCGGGCACAGGCGAGCATGCCGATCACCGCCTCGGGAACCATGGGCATGTAGATCAGTACCCGGTCGCCGGTCCCTACCCCGCACTGGACGAGGGCCCCCGCGCAGCGCGCGACCGCCTCCAGAAGCTCGGCGTAGGTGTAGCTCGAAGCCGTGGCGGTAACGGGGCTGTCCACGATAAGCGCCGCCTGCTGCCCCCGGCCATGGGCGACGTGGTAGTCCAGGGCGTTGTAACAGGCGTTGGTCGTACCATCGGGGAACCAGCGATAGAACGGTGGGTTGCTGTCATCCAGTAGTGTCCGGGGTTCCTCGAACCAGTGGATCGCTTTGGCTTCGTCCATCCAGTCAACAGCAACGCTCATTTTTTTTGTCCTTCTACGGGTAGAAAACCATAAGCTAAGGGTCTATGGAGCACAGCACAATAAGACAATGGTGGTAGGTGCTCAGGCACCGCTGCGGTAGGCGTTGATGCGCGCCAGCAGGGCCGCGGTGGACGGGTCCAGGGCGTCGTCGGCCACCGCGTGCCCCTCCTCGCCCAGGGGCGCCAGACTGGGCAGGATTTCGCGGGCCAGCGCCTTGCCGAGCTCCACGCCCCACTGATCGAAGGAGTTGATGTTCCATATCACTCCCTGGCAGAAAATCTTGTGCTCATACAGCGCAATCAGTGCCCCCAGCGTCGCAGGTGTTAGCCGTTCCATCAGCAGCGTGTTGCTCGGTCGATTCCCGGGGAACACTCGGTGTGGTGCCTGGCGCGCAATCGTGTCTTCATCCACCCCTGCCGCGCGCATCTCCATCTCGACCTCCACCCGGGTCCGCCCCGTCATCAGCGCTCGCGGCTGGGCAAGGAAATTCGCAAGGAGCTTCGGGTGATGATCGGTGAGTTCCGCCTGGCTGATCGCCGGCGCGATGAAGTCCGCGGGGACCACATCGCTACCCTGATGAAAGAGCTGATAGAACGCATGCTGGCCATTGGTGCCGGGCTCGCCGAAGAGCACCGGCCCCGTCGCGCGGGCACAGGGACGCCCCTGGAGGTCCACACTCTTGCCGTTGGACTCCATGTCGGCCTGTTGCAGGTAAGCGGGCAGGCGCAGCAGGTGCTGATCGTAGGGCAGAACGGCATAGGCGCGGTGGCCTTCGATATTGCGATTCCAGATCCCCACGAGCGCCAGGATCGCAGGCATATTCTCCGCCAGGGGCGCGCTGCAGAAATGTTCGTCCATGGCATGGGCACCGTCCAGCAGTGCCAGAAAATTCGTAGATCCGACCTGCAGGGCGATCGACAGACCGATGGACGACCAGAGGGAATAGCGCCCCCCGACCCAATCCCAGAAGCCGAAAGTGCTGTCCGCAGCGATGCCGAATTCCCCCACAGCCTCCTGGTTCGTCGACAGCGCAACGAAGTGCTGCGCCACCGCCGCCCCTTCCATGCCAGACTCCCGAAACCAGGCCAGCGCTGAATGGGCGTTGGTCATGGTTTCCTGGGTGGTGAAGGTCTTCGAAGCGATGATGAACAGCGTGCGCTCGGGGTCCAGGTCCCGCAGCGTATCGCTGAGGTGCTGCCCGTCCACATTGGAGACGAAGTGACAGCGACGACCTTCGACGGCGTAGGGACGCAACGCTTCCACCACCATCACGGGTCCGAGGTCGGACCCGCCTATGCCGATATTCACCACGGTATCGAGGACCTTCCCCGTGGCGCCGAGGCGACGCCCTGCGTGCACGTCATCCACGAAGGCCAGCATGCGCTCCCGCTCCGCGCTCGCCAGTGCGCAGGCGTCCTCGCCTCCCACCATGACGGATCGACCGCTGCGGTCGCGCAGCGCGGTATGGAGCACGGCGCGCTGCTCCGAGACGTTGATCAGTTCCCCCGCAAACATCGCGTCCCGGCGCTCCTCGAGCTTTGCGCTCCGTGCCAGATGCAGCAATGCGGTCAGCGCGGGCCGGGAAATGCGGTTCTTCGAATAATCCAGATAGAGGCCTGCTGCCTCACAGCCAAAGGCCTCGGCGCGCCCGGGGTCATCGCGGAAAAGCTCCCCAATGCTCTGCCTGCCGTCCCCTTCACGGTGTTGTTTCAACGTATCCCAGGCGGCTTCCACGGCATGCTCCTGTTCCATTCTCCCACCCTACCTCGTCACGTTTTCAGGACCTACTTTACGCGGTTTCGATGCAGGCGCGTTGCGATTTTGCACACCCGCGTGCGATTTTTGCGCAGGCCTGCCCCTTGGCCCCGGACTCCGCCGCTGC
>CAXBBA010000490.1:0-2358 GCA_963973805.1 uncultured Halieaceae bacterium
AGGTCAGCGTCAATGCCATGTTCCTCGATTACGTGCTGAGCGTTCCCTACAAAGGCGGAACCATCGCTGTGCGCGTCGACGATCGCATGTACCTGGTCACACCGAATACGTTGATCAATGAGTCGGTGATGCGCAAGTTCGGGGTGCGCGTGGGCGAGATACTCCTGAGCATCGAACGCGTCGATTCCGACGCCCAGGGCTGAAACGGGCGGGGATGATTGCCCGGCCTTTGACGGGGGCGGTAAACTGAGGTCGTCGAATCTCTTCAAGTAGTGCCCAATGATTTATTGCCAGACCGCGCAGGAGGCCCTGGGGGCTGTCCAGTCCGGTGAGTACATATGGTGCCATTCCATGGCAGCGACGCCGGTGCGGCTTCTCGACGGCCTTGCGGATCACGCCCGCGGCCACCGGGACATCACCCTCATGCAGCTGCATCTGGAGCATGCCGAAAAGGTTACGGATGCGCAGCTTGAGGGGCATTTGCGCCATCGCTGCTTCTTCGCGGGCCGTGAAACGCGCAACCTCATCAATCAGGGGCGCGCCGACTACGTGCCGTTGTTCCTCTCCGAGATCCCCAAATTGTTTCGTGCGGGCGAGCAGCGCGTAGACACGGCGCTGGTGCAGGTGTCACCGCCGGATCGTCACGGAAACTGCTCCCTGGGGATCTCTGTCGAGGCCACCAAGGCCGCCTGCGATGTCGCGGGGCGCATCATTGCCCACGTCAATCCCCTGATGCCCCGGACCCACGGTGACAGTTTCATCAATGTTCGGGATATCCACGCCGCGTTCGAAGCGGAGGGGCCCTTGTTGAATGCCGGCTCGGGGACCATATCGCCGGTACAGAACCGCATTGGCGCCAATATCGCGAGCCTGGTCGAAGATGGCGCCTGCCTGCAGATGGGCATCGGTGCCATTCCGGATGCTGCCCTGCGTTGCCTGGGAGGACACAGGAATCTCGGCATCCACACCGAGATGTTCTCGGACGGTGTATTGCCTTTGCTCGAGGCGGGGGTGATCGACAACAGCCGCAAGAAGGTGGTCAAGGGGCGCAGCGTCACCGGTTTCGTGATGGGGAGCGAAAAGCTCTACAACCATGTCCACGACAACCCCGAGGTCACGTTTCTGGACATCGAGTTCGTCAACAATCCCGTGGTGATTGCCAAGAACAAGCGCGTCACCTCCATCAACAGCGCGCTCCAGATCGATCTCTCGGGCCAGGTGTGTGCGGATTCCATCGGCCACCGCATCTATTCCGGTGTCGGCGGTCAGGTTGATTTCGTGCTCGGTGCCACTTATTCGGAGCAGGGAAAGTCCATCATTGCGCTGCCCAGCACTGCGCAAGGAGGCGCCAGTTCGCGCCTGGTGACAACCCTCGCCGCCGGTGCCGGGGTCGTCACGACGAGAGCCCAGGTCGACTACGTGGTTACGGAGTATGGTGTTGCAGAACTCCGGGGGCGCACGCTGTCCGAGCGGGCCCGGGACCTCATCACCATTGCGCACCCGGATTTCCGCGAAGACCTCGCGCGCGAGGCGCGGGACATGTTGAAACTGCGCATCGCCGTGTAAGCGGTCCGACAACTTCCAGAGCAAATCAATAAAAAGGGGAACATCATGCAGAAACTCGTGACGGGTGCCACACCAGGGCTGGCGAATCTGGGGCTTGTTCCCCTTGACGTACGCGAGCCAGGTGCGGGAGAGGTTCAGGTGCGTGTTCACGCAAGCTCCCTCAACTTTCACGATTATCTGGTGGCTTCGGGACTGCTGCCGACGGAGGCGGGCCGGGTGCTCATGTCCGATGGCGCGGGGGAGGTGCTCGCGGTGGGCGAGGGGGTCCGCGCCTTCGCTCCGGGGGACCGGGTGATGAGCCACTTCTTCCCCAACTGGCTAGACGGTGAGCCGACCCTCGCCAGTCTCCAGGGCGTTCCCGGAGACCACATTGACGGCTTCGCGAGCCAGGTGGTCACCATGCCCGAGGGCGCGTTTTCGCCGATCCCCCGGCACATGGATTACCGCGAGGCGGCGACACTTCCCTGTGCCGGTCTCACGGCCTGGCGCGCGCTGATGGAGGAAGCTTCTCTGGAGGTGGGAGACTGGGTGCTGGTTCAGGGTACCGGCGGCGTCAGTCTGTTCGCTCTGCAGATTGCCAAGGCCCTGGGCTGCCATGTGATCGCAACGTCGTCCCGCCCGGAGAAGCTGGAACGGCTCACGGAGCTCGGTGCGGATGTGGTTCTCAACTACCGCGAGGACGCGGACTGGGGACGCAAGGCCGCCGAGGCGAGCGGTGGCGGCGTAGACCTCGTGGTGGAGGTCGGAGGTCCCGGCACCGTAACGCAATCCGTGCGGGCCCTGCGCGTCGGC
>CAXBBA010000491.1:0-2343 GCA_963973805.1 uncultured Halieaceae bacterium
CGTCACTCTCTTCTATTAGCGTACATACCCAGTACACCTGGCGGCCCTGGCGACAGGCATGGGCGACGCGCTCGATCACCTCGGCGCGGCGCTGATTGTCGATGAGCACCGTGGACACGGGCTGGCGCCCTGGGGGCAGCTCGTCGATGACGGAGCAGTCCAGGTCCGCGTAGGCGACCATGGACAGGGTTCGGGGTATCGGTGTGGCGGTCATGATGAGCTGGTGCGCGCGCATGCCATCGACGCTTTTTTCGCTCAGGGCCAGGCGCTGGTGCACGCCGAAGCGGTGCTGTTCATCGACGATAACGAGACCCAGGCGGTGGAAGGCGACGCCTTCCTGGAACAGGGCATGGGTGCCGATTACGAGCTGGGCGCTGCCCTCGCCGATGGCGGTCAGGGTGTCGTCGCGCCGCCGGCCCTTAACGCTGCCGGCGAGCCAGGCCTGCTCGATGGACAGCCCGTCGAACCACTGGGCAAAGTTGCGCCGGTGCTGCTCCGCCAGCAGCTCCGTAGGCGCCATGACGGCTACCTGGTAGCCGCTGCCGATCGCCAGGAGCGCGGCGGCGGCGGCAACAACGGTTTTCCCCGAGCCCACATCGCCCTGCACGAGGCGCAGCATCGGCCTGGCCTGGGACAGGTCGGCGCGAATCTCGTCGATTACCCGTGCCTGGGCATCCGTGGGACGAAACGGCAGCGCTTCGATGAACGGGGCCAGGAGCCCCGTCCTGTCCGTCAGCACCGGCGCCGGCCGCTCGCGGTTCCTGCGTCGCAGCTCTCGCAGAGACAGTTGATGCGCCACCAGTTCCTCCAGTGCCAGGCGCAGCTGCGCCGGGTGCCGTCCTTCGCGCAGAGCGGTCTGGTCCGCATTCGGGTCCGGCGCGTGGAGAAATTGCAGGGCGCCCACCAGGCTGTAGGAGCCTTCATGGGTGGCGAGGAATTCTTGCGGTGGGCGCGCCTCCAGCATTGCCAGGGCCTGGCCGCACAACTTGCGCCACTGGCTCTGGGAGATGCCATCGGTGCCGGGATAGATCGGAGTCAGGGACTCCTCATCGGTGCTGCCCCCGGTGGCGCGCCGGTATTCGGGATGGATCAGCTCCCCCTGCTGCCGCGGGCGGCGGCGTACGCTGCCAAAGCAGCGCAGCGGATCACCCACCTGCAGGGCATTCTTCTGCGCCTGGCTGTAGTGAAAAAACCGCAGCGTGGCGAACCCGGTGCCGTCCTGCAGCTTGACCAGCAGGGAGCGGCGGCGACCGCCGCCGGTAACGGACACCATGGCGATTTCGCCCTCGATCACAACCTCCGCACCGTCCTGGAGCGCGCCCAGGGGGGTGATGCGGGTACGGTCCTGGTAGCGCAGGGGTAGGTGAAACAGCAGATCCTCGACGCTGGTGATGCCGTAGCTGCGCAACTTCTCGGCGAGCCTGGGTCCCACGCCGCGCAGGCTTTCCAGGCTTTGTGTGACAATGGAGCTCACGATGGCAGTCCGGTATGCGGGCAGGAGAGCGTAGCAGCGTGGAACGAAAAACGGTGGCCATCGTGGGCTTCGGTGACCTGGGCGAGCGTCTGGTTCGGCGTCTGCACCCCCAGCGCTGGCGCTGCCTCGGGCTGCGGCGCAATGCCCATGCCGTGCCCGCCGGGGTTGAAGGCATAGCCGTCGATCTGCATGACGCCGCTACTCTGCGGGTCCTTGAATCCCGGGCGCCGGACGCGCTGCTCATCACCCTGAGCCCGGGGGAGCGCAGCGCGGCGGGCTACCGCCAGGGTTTTCACCAGGCGATGGAGCATATTCTCGCGGGCCTGGGCCGGCATCGGCCGGAGCGTATCTTTTTTGTTTCGAGCACCCGGGTGTACGCTGAGGAAGGTGGTGCCTGGGTTGACGAAGACAGCCCCCTCGCCTTCGCCGATCCTCGCGCGAAGGCAATCATCGATGCGGAGGCCGCGCTGCGGGACTTCAGCGCCAGCGCTGTCGTGCTGCGTGCCGGGGGTCTCTATGGCGCGGGGCCCGGCTATCTCCTGAAGCGCGTCAGCTCCGGCCATTTCCATCCGCGGGAGCCGCTGCAGTATGGCAACCGGGTGCATCGCGATGACGTGGCGGCCTTTCTGGCGGCGACGCTCCCCGGTGGTGGTCTGGCCGGACAGGCGTTGCCGGGGGTGATCAACCTGGTGGATGACGCGCCGGTGCCCCTGCAGGAGGTCGAATCCTGGCTGGCCGATGCCCTGGGCTGCCCCTACCGGCCACCGGCGGAGGCTTCGGGCCCGGCGCGGCACAAGCGCGTGCGTAACACGCGTCTCCGGGCAACGGCCTACGAGCTGCTCTTTGGCGACTACCGGGCTGGCTACGGC
>CAXBBA010000492.1:0-2338 GCA_963973805.1 uncultured Halieaceae bacterium
TGGGGTTGCTGGCGCCGGAGGTCGCGATCGCGGCGGGGGTGCGGCAGTCGCTGTATCTGCTGGCGGCACTCCTGCCGGCGTTGTCGTTTTTCCGTCGCCTGGGGGACCGCCTGGGGGCGGGACGGCGCCTGCTCAAATGGAACGGCGCCAAGGCCGATGCCCTGACACGGGATCTGCGCTGGATGCGGCCCGTTGCGGTGCTGGTCGTGTTTGCCTATGCCCTGGGTAATGTACTGGCTCCCGGCGCGGGCGGCGGAGCCCTGGCGGTTATCGGCACCGCTACGGCGACCATCATGCTCCTGGCTTGGGCGCTGCGCATGCTCTCCAGCGACGCCTTCACGGGCGATGCCTTTGCACGCCGTTGCCTGTATACGCTGGCGGCGGGGCTGGTGGCGATAGCCTTCATGCACCTGAGCGGCCAGTTGTTCGCCGCGCACCGCTATCTCACGGCGCTCTACGGCACCATCGCCGCAGTGCTCGTCGTGCTGTTCGTGAGCAATGTCCTGAAACGCCTGCTCCTGATCTATCGCGCCGACCTCGAGCGCAAGGCCCGGGAAGAGGCGCGGGCGCGGGAGGCGGAGTGCAGCGACGACAGCGACGTTGTGCCCGAGCCTGATGAGGACGAGGTGGACGCCACCACGCTGTCCGAGGCCTACGAAAAACTGCTGGGCCTGTTCCGGTTTCTCAGCCTGGGGGCGCTATTGTGGTACATCTGGTCGCCAGCGCTGCCGGCGCTTGCGGTCCTCGATACGGTGGAGCTGTGGACCGCCGTCAACGCCTCGGCGGACGGGGATGTGCGAATCATCAGTCTCAGTGTGCTGCTGATGGCGCTGCTGGTGGGCGTGGTTTCGCTGCTCCTGACGCGCCATCTGCCACCGCTGGTGAACGTGCTGCTGATCGAGTGGAGCACTGTGACCAGCGGTGGACGCTACGCCACCGGCATGATCATGCAGTATCTGATCCTGGGTATCGGGTTTTCGATCTCCCTGGGTATGCTTGGATTCCAGTGGTCCGAGCTTCAGTGGCTCGTCGCCGCGCTGGGTGTGGGGATCGGTTTCGGCCTGCAGGAGATCGTCGCCAACTTCATCAGTGGGATCATCGTTTTGTTCGAGCGGCCCATTCGCGTTGGAGACATCATCCAGGCGGGGGAACACGAGGGCACGGTGATGCAGATCAACGCTCGCGCCACGGTGATCCAGACCTTCGAGCGCAAGGAAGTCATGATCCCGAACCAGCAGTTGATCACCAGCGTGGTCACCAACTGGTCCCTGAGTAACACGCAGCTGCGGGTGCTCGTGCCCATCGGTATCGCCTACGGTAGCGATGTGGGCAGGGCCATGCATCTGCTCCGGGAGATCGCCCGCGGGCACCCCGAAATCCTGGTGGACCCGGAGCCCATGGTGACCTTCGAAGATTTCGGCGACAACGCCCTCGTCCTGTGGCTGCGCTGCTACGCCAGCAAGGACTACGTTCGCGTGGCGACGGAACTGCGGGAGCGCATCTATAACTGTTTCAACGACGAGGGCATTGGTATCTCCTTCCCGCAGCGGGATGTGCACCTCGACGCGAGCGAGCCCATCCCCATCCGTGTGCTCTCTGCTTCGTCCGGGGAACTCGGGGAAGGGGGCTAGTCCCGCAGGGGGCGCCCCGGATCAGAGGTCTTCGATACCCAGAACGGTGTCCGGCTCGATGCGGGACAGTGGGCTGCCCCACTGGGGCGGATGGATGGCGGCATCGGGGTCCAGCTCCATGTCCTGGTCCAGCTCGAAGGCGGTGCGCCAGTCTTCGGGAGCCGCCGCCGGCAGCAGGCTCATCTCTCCCCAGGCTTCGAGATCGTAATCAGCGATTTCACCGTCGAGATACTGGATCTGGAGTGTCCCTTCGTCGCGGTCGTAGGCCACGATTTCAAACAGCTGGCGACTGCTCTGCTCAAGGTACCAGCGGCCGATCTCGGGTAAAAGTCTGCTCATCACGATTCTCCCTGTTGCCAATCAAAGCTAACAGGTAAGCGGGCGACGTCCAGCGCATAACGCCCGAGTTGGAAAGGACCCCAAGGGGCCGTGGGTGGGTGTCCCCGAAGGCACATCGGGGCAGGGCGTGTTGTTTCAAGGACTTGCCTGATGCGGGATAGAATCCACCTGAAGAGTGAGTGCGGTTGTTATACTGCAGGGGAATTTTCATCGTTATCTCAAAGTCACAAAAAGTCTAAGCCCCCATGTCCACATCTGTTAGATCCGAACTGGCCGTAGCCTTTGCCGAGGTGGCCCACCGCCTGTCGATGCCCTGGGAGTGGGTCGCCATCGTCGGCATGCTCACGATCGCCGCCGTAGGGCACCTC
>CAXBBA010000493.1:0-2338 GCA_963973805.1 uncultured Halieaceae bacterium
CTTGTGTTCTATCCCGGTTCCACCATCGGCAATCTCGAGCCCGCCCAGGCCGAGGCCTTCCTGCGCCGCATCGGCGAGGTCGTGGGCAGCGACGGCGGCCTGCTCGTGGGGGTGGATACGCACAAGGATACGGCGACGCTGGATGCCGCCTACAACGACAGCGCCGGCGTCACGGCGGCGTTCAATCGCAATATGCTCCGGCGCCTGAACGAGCTGCTGGGTGCGAACTTCGATGAGGAGTCCTTTACACACCGGGCGTTCTACAACACCGACCTGCGGCGCATCGAAATGCATCTGGTTGCCCGCGAGGCGCAGCAAGTGCACTGCGCCGGCGAAGTGCTGGAGTTCGCGGCGGGGGAGTCGCTGCACACCGAGAACTCCTACAAGTATGCGCCCCGGGACTTCGCGGAGTTGGCGGGTCGGGCAGGCCTGACCATGGAGCGCAGCTGGCTCGATGACCGGGGGCTCTTCAGCGTGCACTACCTGCGCCGGGATTCCTGAATCCGCCGGGGTCCCTCAGGCCAGCTCCGGCAGTAGCTCAAGCGCATTGTCCCGCAGGATGGCGCTGCGCAGCTCGGGGCTGGATTCAGTGCACAGCAGAACCTTCGCCAGCGTGGCCCCAATGTGATACCACGGCCAGTCGGTGCCGAAGAGCAGGCGCCGGGCGCCGCTGCGCTCAATAATGCGGTGCAGGGCGCTGACGCCCTGGCCATGGATGCCCAGCCAGGCGTTGTCATGCTCCATGGCGAGGTCAAGCATGGCCGCACCGTCGCGCGCACCTGCATGGCCCATAACCACGGGCAGTCCGGGGAAGTTCTCGAGCACGCCGGCGTAGTGCCGGGGCAGGGCATAGGGCTGGCGATCGGCGGGTTCGATGCCGGCGCGACCCCCGTGGTAGAAGATCACCAGACCCAGGTCCCGGGCTTCTTCGTAGATGGGGAACACCGCGGGGTCATCTGGATAGAACTTCTGCACCGTCGGATGCAGCTTGACCACGCGGGCGCCGGTGGCGGCGTGGGCGCGCAGTTCGTCGATGGCCCGGTCGTCGCCGGGATAGACAGAGAGCCCCGCCAGGAGCCGGTCTTCGACCCCGGCGCTTCCGATGGCATGGCGCCAGTCCTCGGTCAGGGAGTCGCCAAAGGGCAGGCCGAGCTTGATGGGCAGCACCACGCTGTGGGCGACGCCCATGGAGTCCATTTCCCGCAGCAGGTTGGGGATCGTGTGGCTGCGCAGGCGGTCGTTCCCCCAGAGGCCCTGGGTCAGTGTGTTGTGGCCCAGGGTTTTCAGTGCCTGGGGATCGAAATTGCCGTTGATGTAGATATCCAGATCGAGGTCGCAGCCGGGCTCGCTGCCATCGCAGTCCAGCAGGTGCTTTACCCGGGGCGTTGCGGCCAGCAGGTCGAGCTCCGGCTTGAAGAGCACCGATATGCCCAGGTGGGCGTGCACATCGATGGCCCGGGGGACGCTGTCGTCCACCAGTTGCAGCCGGCCCTCGTCGTCCAGGTCAAACCAGGGCAGCGCCGCGAGGCCGCGATAGCCCTGGAAGCGCTGTTCACCGTAGGGGCCTTTGCCGCGCTCCCGTTCTTCCTGCTCTCGCTGCCGGGCGAGGCGCGCCTCGTCTTCGGGGGTATAGCGCGTGGGGTCCGGTTGCTCACTGCAGGCCGTAAGACTCGCCCCGCCGAGCGCGATGGCGGCGGTGAGAAGGTCGCGGCGATGCCAGGTGCGCTGACCGGAATCCTTTTGCGTTGCGGCGGTGCTATCCACAGGTGCTATCCACAGCTGCTCTCTGCAAAACAGTGTCCGGAGGCTGCCAGTTTTCGCCGGGGCGGGCAAGCGGTCGCCATTCTCTGCGACGCCGGGTGATTGCCGCGGACAGGGGGCTTGTTTCCAGCCTGCGGGGCCGAGAGAATCGTGATCTCTTTGACCTTTCAGGGAATGTGCCATGACCTTCTCGCGCCGACTGCTCCTGCCCGTGCTGCTGAGCACCGCCTTCGCCGCCCAGGCGGGCCCCGATGACTTCCACCCCGGGCCGCTGATCAAGGAATACGGACCCATAGCCGAAGTGCCGGGACTGGAGCCCTTACCGAAGGAGACGCACTTCAAGCTGGCGATCGATGTCGTGGATGGCGGTGTCGAGGGCGAAGTGAACAAGCGCTTCAACACCGCCGCGAGCTTTCTCAACCTGCAGTATGCCCAGGGCATTCCGCCGGACAATGTGGAGATCGCCCTGGTGGTGCACGGGACCGCCCACCGCGACCTGCTGACGGACGAGGCCTACGGCGGCACGAATCCCAACGCGGAGGTGCTCCGCCTGCTCCAGGAGCAGGGCGTTCGCGTG
>CAXBBA010000494.1:0-2330 GCA_963973805.1 uncultured Halieaceae bacterium
TCAGCCCTACGGTTGGTTGTCTCTGGCAGTAACGTCTCAGTCTGGTAATCAGGGTGTTTGCGCCTGGGATGGCACGCAAGACGCAGCCGCTGGCGCAGAAAGCCTGCCCGCCGGTCTGGCTCTGACGCAGAGCTGTGCATCTGTAGCCGGTAACGTACCGATGATCGGTTTCGCCGCCTGGGCCCGTAGCGTTGCTGCGAACCCCGACGCGAGCTACGGCCGCATCGTTGCTCACAGCTTCTCTTCTTCTCTGTAAGATTAGCTGGCAGTACCCGAAAGCCGGCACCATTAGGTGCCGGCTTTTTTGTGCCCAGATTTTCAATGTCTGTACTATTCGATACTTCTTTAACCGGATTTTGACATTCATGCGTAACATCTTTTTGCTCACCCGCTTTATTGCCCTGGCCCTTGCTCTGGCCTCTGTTACCCTGTTTTCGGCCCATGCCGCAGACGATGCCGTGATTGCCTCCGACGGGGGCGTGGCTATCACCCGCGCCGAATTCGAGGCAGCCATTGCCGACGCCCCCGAACGCGTGATGCGTCGCGCCGCCAACGATGACGGTGACCGCTTTGAAATGATTAACGGCATGCTCACCGTACGTAAGCTTGCTGCCGAAGCCGACGCGCTGACCCCAGAAGACGAAGGTTATTGGGAACTGCAGTCGAAGCTGCTGAACGTGAAACAGGAGTTCATGTTCAAGCGGCATGTGAACGCCATTGAGGTACGCAACCCGGAGCTCCTGGCTCAGGAATATTTCCGTACCCAGAAAGAGAAATACGCCACCAAACCCGAAACCCGCGCCTCCAGTCATATCCTGCTGGCTTCACCCCCTGGCCTGGATCGTACCGAGGTGCGTGCCAAGGCCCAGCGCCTTCTTGATGAACTGCGTGCCGGCGCCGACTGGAATGCCATGGTGAAAGCAGAGTCCGCCGACAAGGGTAGTGCCAAGCGCGATGGGTCCCTGGATCGCTGGATCAAGTTCGGTGAGCCTGGAATCACGCCGCCGTATTCCGAGGCGCTGTTTGAGATTGACGAAGTGGGAGGCTACTCCGAGATTACGGACTCCCAGTTCGGCATTCACATCATTCGCCTCGACGGCATTCGGGAAGGCGGTTACTACGACTACGAGGAAGTGCGACCAAGAATCCTCGCTGACATCCGTAAGGAAATCCAGACTCAGGTCACCAAAGAGGTGCGCGGACGCTACCTGCTGAGTGAGGATGCGTTCATCGATGGCGAAGCCATGGATCAAATCTTCGCGCCTTATACGAACCCCTGAGCTACGCTGAGGAGGTTCCGATCCCGCCATGGAGTCCGCCGCTGACTGCCTGCTGATCGTAGGCATGCACCGCTCCGGTACCTCAATGGTGGCGCAGGCCTGCGCCGCCGCGGGCCTGAGCCCGGGGCCAGAAGACGAACTGCTGTCGGCGCAGTCGGACAACCCCGAGGGGTTCTTCGAGCACCGTGATCTGGTCGCGCTGAATGATGCGATGCTGGAGGCAGCGGGGGGCAGTTGGTCCGTCCCCCCGGCGCAACCTGATCTGGCCGCAGTGGCGCGGGAGCGGGAGCAGTTGCTTCAGCACCTGGCGTCCGGGGGCAGGCCTTATTTTCTCAAGGACCCCCGGCTGTGCCTCACCGCAGCGGCATGGTACGAGACGTTACCAGCCGCGCGCTGGCTCTACGTCTACCGGTCGCCCCTGGCGGTGGCTCGATCCCTGGCGCGACGGAATCACTTCTCCCTGCAGCTGGGGCTGCAGCTGTGGGAATGGTACAACCGCCGCGCCCTTGAGTTTCTGGGGGAGCGTTCCTTCGACGCCGTGTCCTACGATGCCCTTGCGGCGGGGGACGTGGGCGTGGTCGACATCCTTGGGGCGCTCCGGCAGCGGGGCCTGAGCTGTGAACCCGGGGCGGCGGCACAGGTGTTCACGCCTTCGCTGCGGCATTTCGATGGTGATAGCGGTGACGGGTCGGAGCTGCTCACCAATAGCCAGCGCGAGCTTCACGAGGCCTGTCAGGCGCTGTGTGAGCGCGGTGGCGGCGCCGTGGCGTTGCCGGCCGTTCAGGACGAAGTGCTCCTGGCGCGCCTGCGCGATAGCGCCACTGCCCTGGAGCCCCTCGCCCGCACGGTAGAAACCGCGCTGGAGCGCGACGACGCCCTGGCCCTCGTTGCCGAGCGCACCCGCGAGCGCGACAGCAGTCTGGAGTCCCTCAAGACCCTGGAGCACGACCACGACGCGCTGGTGAAGGCCCATGAAGAGGAGAAGGCCAGCCATCGCGAAGCGGCGGTGATTCTCGCGCGCCTCGAGGGCGAGCACGAGCGTCTGGCCGC
>CAXBBA010000495.1:0-2330 GCA_963973805.1 uncultured Halieaceae bacterium
GCGCACCGACGACTACGACCAGCGGCTTCTCGAAGGCATGCTCAACGTGCCGGTGAACGACAGCCTGGCCCTGCGCCTGAACCTGTTCTCCAATCAGCGCGACGGCACCGTGCCGGCGCTGTCCGGCCCGGCCCTCGGCGATGTGGATACCCGGACCTGGCGCGTCAGCGCCCTGTGGAAGTTCAGCGAGCGCGGGCGTCTGCGCTACACCTACGACAATAACGAGGTGGATCAGGATGGCGCGGCGCGGGTATCGATCAACGACGCCAGCCCCGGCGGCAACGACCCCTTCGGCCCCACGACCACGGATGTCACGCTGAACCAGGAGCGTCGGGACCTCGAGGGCCACGGCCTGCAGCTCAACTACGACCTGGGCTTCGCCGAGCTGGAGTACATCGGCTCCTATCGCGAGTTCGACACGCGCAACCAGCAGGACGAGGAAGGCTATGACCGGGCGGTGATGACCGAGGGTCTCTATCCCCTCGTGTACATCGATACCGTGAACACGGAAGACAGTGAGCAGCACTACCACGAACTGCGCCTGACCGGCGACGCGGGAGTATTCCGCTACACCGTGGGCGTGAACTACTACAAGGAAGACGGCTTCCAGCGCAGTGACGTGAACATCTCCACCGAGGTGGCCAGCCTGCTGCGGGGCGTCGCCCTGCCGCCGAACGACTACTGGAACGAGAACTACGACAATACGCTGACCACCGAGAGCTACGCGGCCTTCGGTGACGTGATCTGGTCCGCCACCGACGATCTGAACGTGACCGTCGGCCTGCGCTACACCGATGACTCCAAGGATTTCACCTGGCTGAACGAATCCAACAACTGGGATTCCAGCATCACGGACATCGCATTCGCTCCCGCGGACGGCCACCTGGTCAAGGACGAGGTCATCGCGACCAGCGACTCCTGGCAGGACCTGAGCCCGCGCATCGTGGTGGACTACCACTGGCGCGAGGGGCTGATGACCTTCGTGTCCCTCGCCAGCGGTTACAAGGCCGGTGGTTTCAACGCCCTGGCGCAGAACTCCCGCTACGACGAAGAGACCGTGGACAACCTCGAGGTCGGCCTGCGCTCCGAGTGGTTCGATCGCCGCCTGGTGCTCAATGGCTCGGCCTATCGCTACGAATACAACGACCGCCAGGGCACCGTGTTCGTCGCGGGGGAAGGCTCCTCGCGCTACGAGACCACCACCGGAGATGCCGAGGGCACGGGCCTGGATCTGGAAGCCACCTGGCTGGTGCTGGACTCGCTCACCGCGACGCTGCGCTATGGCTATATTGACGCCCAGTGGACCGACTACGAATCCGGCGGCGTGGATCGCAGCGGCGAAGCTCTCAGCACCCCCGAGCATCAGGGCGTGATCGCCCTGGATTATGACCAGGCCCTGGGGGAGTGGGGACGCCTGCAGTTCCACATCGACCACACCTATTCCAGCGCCGAGCCCCTGAGTGAAACCAGCCTCGAGAAGCGCTTTGGCATCACCTACGACACCCTCGGCGATGATCGCCACAACACCAATGCACGCCTGAGCTGGTTCGCTCCCAGTGATCGCATCGAGCTGGCGCTGTGGTCGCGCAACCTCTTTGATCGCGAGTACGCGACCAGCGCCGGAAACCTGTTCCCGGGATTCCTCGCGGCGGGGGTGGACCTGAGCTTCACCGAGCGCAATCTGCCGCGCATGGTCGGGCTCGAGGCGGTCTACAACTTCTGATCTGAGGCGCTGCGCCTCGAAGGAACACAAAGCAATGATCAAGGAATACCAAAGCGCTCCGGGCCGGTGGCTTCTGCCCCTGCTCGCCGCGCTGCTGATGCCCGGGCTCGCCCAGGCGGACGAGGCACTGTTTGGCCCCTGTGTCGCCTGCCATGGTTCGGATGCAGGGGGCAATGTCTCCCTCGGTGCCCCGGCGCTGGCGGGACAGGACGAGGTCTATCTTGCCCGGCAACTCATGCTGTTTCGCAGTGGGCTGCGCGGCGCGGCGCAGGGGGACACCCTGGGTGCGCAGATGGCGCCCTTTGCGAAATCCCTCGCCGATGACGCCGCAGTCGCGAGCGTAGCTGCCTATCTGGCGGGCCTGCCGGTGCCCGCCTCGCAAGAGACGCCGGAAGGCGACGCCCGCCGCGGCGCCAGCCTGTACAACGGCAACTGCGGCGCCTGCCACGGTGGTCAGGCCCAGGGCAACGCGGCGCTCAAGGCTCCGCGCCTGGCGGGACTGGATTCGGCCTATCTCGCCCGCCAGCTTGGCAACTACCGCAACGGTCTGCGGGGCACGGACGCCAGCGATGGTCCCGGACGCCAGATGGCAATGATGGCCGGCACC
>CAXBBA010000496.1:0-2330 GCA_963973805.1 uncultured Halieaceae bacterium
AGAATAGAAGCGGTGCCAGAAGTACTGCTGTGCCACCGGGTCCCAGGTCCAGTTCGACACTTCGGTATCCAGAAAGATGATCCGCGTGCCGTCGTATTTCTCGTCAGTGTCGGACCATACGTAGAAGTCGCGTGCTGCCGACCCCTTCTTCGCCTTGCGCGCACGCTGAAACCACGGGTGCTGATCGGAGGTGTGGTTGATGACCAGTTCGGTGATCACCCGCAGGCCACGCTTGTGAGCCTCAGAGATAAAGCGCTTAGCGTCAGCCATGGTGCCGTAATCCGAATGCACGCCACGGTATTCAGCAATGTCATAACCGTCGTCGCGACGCGGCGATGGGTAGAACGGCAGTAGCCAGATGGTGTTCACGCCGAGGTCGGCGATGTAGTCAAGCTTGTCGATCAAGCCCTGAAAGTCGCCGACGCCGTCGTTGTTCGAATCGAAGAAGGATTTCAGGTGGACCTGATAGACCACCGCATCCTTGTACCAAAGAGGGTCCTTGATAAAGGCAGCAGGTTTGCGCGCTCTGGCCATGGTCTCGTTCCTTTCATCTGCCTCCTGACTGGCCCACACATGTGGCAGCCGAGGCGGAAAAGTAAGCCAGCTAGTCTATAAACGAGATGAGCTAATGTTTATAAACAACTGATAAATACCGTTTTTATACCCTTCTTAACAAATCACTTTAAGTCAGGGTCCATGGCATCCGAACTGATGCGCCAAATGCCAAACGGCAAGTGCCAGGGCTCAATCCGCATAAACTGAGTCTTGCCGTACCAAGTCCAGCGATGCCCGTTCATAAGGTCTTCGCCTCGGGTCTCGGCATTGTCCGGGAGCCCCATCTCCCACAGCGGCAGCTCGAAATGCGCTTCCTGGGCGTTATGTGGGTCAAGGCTGACCGCAACCAGGATGAAGTTCTTCAGATCCGGCGTGCGTTTGCCGAAGAACAGGATGTTGTCGTTGTAGGCCGTGTATGCCTTGAACCCCAGATGCGTCTGCAGGGCCGGGTTCTGCCTGCGGATTCGATTGAGCTGGGCAATCTCGGCGACGATGTTGCCCGGTGCGTGATAGTCCCGTACCCGTATCTGGTACTTCTCCGAATCCAGGTACTCCTCCTTGCCTGGAATCGCCGCCGACTCACACAGTTCAAACCCCGAGTACATGCCCCACAGCCCGGAGCCCATGGTCGCCAGCGCCGCGCGAATCAGGAACCCGGCGCGCCCGGAGTCGTGCAAGAAAAACGGATTGATGTCCGGCGTGTTGACGAAGAAGTTAGGCCGGTAGCAATCGCGAAGCGGATGCTCGTTGAGCTCGGTGAGATATTCGCTGAGCTCCGCTTTGTTGTTGCGCCAGGTGAAGTAGGTGTAGCTCTGGTTGAAGCCAGCCTTGCCCAAGCGCGCCATCATCGCCGGCTTGGTGAAAGCCTCGGAAAGGAACATGACATCCGGGTCTCGCTCGCGGATATCGGCAATCATCCACTCCCAGAATGGCAGCGGTTTGGTGTGCGGATTATCGACGCGGAAGATCTTCACGCCCTGCTCCACCCAGTGCCAGATCACATCGCGCAGGGCGATCCACAGATCGGGCATGGCATCTTCGGCGTAGAAATCGACGTTGACGATGTCCTGGTACTTTTTCGGCGGGTTCTCCGCATAGCGGATGGTCCCGTCCGGTCGCCAGGAGAACCAGCCCGGATGCTCGTTGAGCCACGGGTGATCCTGCGAACACTGAATCGCGAAGTCGAGTGCGATTTCCAGACCGTGCTCTCGGGCCGCAGCGACCAGTGCGCGGAAATCGTCAAGCGTACCCAGCTCGGGGTGAACAGCATCGTGCCCGCCGGCTTCGCTGCCGATTGCATATGGGCTGCCTGGATCATCCGGACCGGCATGCAGGGTATTGTTCGGGCCTTTGCGGTGCTGCCGGCCGATAGGGTGAATCGGCGTGAAATAGAGCACGTCGAAGCCCATGTCGCGGATCGACGGCAAACGCTTGTGTACGTCGTGGAAGGTGCCGTGACGGTTGGGGTCATCGGTTTCAGAGCGGGGGAACAACTCGTACCAGCTGGCAAACAGTGCAAGCGGTCGCTCGACCTCCACCGGGTATACATCGCTCTGGCTGCAATGCTCACGTGGGTCTGCATCAGCCATCGCCGCGGCGGTTTCACTGGCCAGCATCACCGAGACGCGCTCGTCGTCCAGGTGCGCCACGCTCAGGCGGTGTAGCAGATCATCGAGGATGGCCTTGGTTTCGCCCTGCGCGCGTTGGCTGGCGCGCTCAAGCAACAGCCGTCCTTCTTCCAGCTCGAGTTGCACGGGAACGCCGGCGGTGTGCTT